>NZ_BAAHXV010000004.1:0-256200 GCF_054657895.1 Desulfatiferula olefinivorans
TTGCCCGAATTCGTGCGCGAGGTGAAGCAGACTTTTTCCCGCTATTACAACAAAATCAAAGGGCGCAAGGGAACCCTGTGGGGCGAGCGGTTCAAAAGCTTGATCGTCGAAAAAGGAGAAACGCTGATCAACTGCCTGGCCTACATCGACCTGAATGCCGTCCGGGCGGGTATCGTCAAGCGCCCAGAGGACTATCGCTGGTGCTCGATGGGCTATCACAGCCAGACCGGCAACCGGGACGGCTTTCTTTCCACGGATTTCGGACTGGTGGAATTCGGTGAGATGGACGAGGCGGAGCGATTCCGCCGTTATCGTCGTTATGTGTATGAAGCCGGGGCGATAGGCCGGGCAGATGGGAAAAGTAAAAACGTCATCGCAAGGGCCATTGTCGAAAAAGAGCGTGAGCGGAATTTCGAACCCGCCCGAGCCGCCAGATTCATGAACAAAACCAGGTATTTTACCGATGCCGGCATCATCGGCTCCCGAGCCTTCGTGGCCGAACATTCCCAACAGTTCAGACATATCTTCCAATGCAGGCATGACAAAAAGCCCAGGCCCATCCAGGGGCTTGACGGGATTTATTCACTTAAGCGTTTGGGCACCTAAACCGGTTTTAACGCCATTTTTTATCACAGCAGCTGTCACCCTTGATGAAAAGGGGCCGGAGAGCTGTTTCTATTTTTGGGGTGTGGTGGCAACAAAACCTATCGGTCCGGATGCTTTGCTGAAAAGATCCTGAGAAAATTGGGCTTGGTCGGGCGATTTAACTCATTGGCATGAACGCCTCCCTGATGAATGGAGGGTGGCGGGGAGGTGTATCTGGTAAATGTGTATAGTTTGACTGTCCCTGTGTGCAGTTTGACTGTCCCTATGTGCAAGGCAATGGGGTGACGGGTGGATGGGACATGGGATTATTGGCTGTCGGGTTTCTCCGCTAGGGGGGCTTTGTAGTCGCAGCCGTCGTTGACGCATTTGAGATAGGTGCCTTCCCGCTTGCTGGTTTTTTCGACGAGATAGGGGGCGCCGCAGCGGGGGCAGGGCTGGTTGACGGGTTTGTCCCAGCTGGCGAAGGTGCAGTCGGGGTATTTGTTGCAGCCGTAAAAGACTTTGCCGCGCTTGGATTGCTTTTCGACGATTTCGCCGGTGCAGCCGGAGGTGGGGCAGGGTACGCCCAGGGAAGCGCCTGGACCGGTGTCCGCGTGGGCGGACTGGGTGTTCTTGCATTCGGGGTAGCCGCTGCAGGCGAGGAACTCACCGTACCGTCCCTGTTTGATCAGCATGGGCTTTCCGCATTTGCTGCACACTTTGCCTTCGGCCAGTTCGAAGGAGGGTTCCACAGGATGGATAACGCCTTTTTCATCGCGTTCGTAATTTCGGGAATAGGTGCAGTCCGGATAGTTGTTGCAGGCGATGAATGTTCCGTTTTTTCCGATTTTGATGTGCAGCTTGCCGGTTTTGCAGCTTGGGCAGGAAAGACCGGTGTCAAGACCCACGCCTTTGACGCTGACCATGGTGTCCTTGGCTTTTTCGAGTTCCACGGAAAAGGGGCTGTAAAAATCTTCGAGAAGCTTCTTGTAATCCATCTCGGACGATTCCACGCGGTCCAGGTTGTTTTCCATGCGGGCGGTGAAGGCGATGTCGAATACATCCGAGAAATTGGCGACCAGCAGGTCGTTGACGATGAATCCGAGCTCACTGGGTCTGAAGTATTTGTTGACCAGCTCCACATAGCCCTTGCTGCGGATGGTCGACAGGATCGATGCATAGGTAGACGGCCGTCCGATACCGTTTTCCTCGAGTTCCTTGACCAGCGACGCTTCGGAAAACCGGGGCGGGGGCATGGTGAAATGCTGTTTGGGTTCCAGTTTCTGAAGCGTCAGACGCATGCCCTCGGAAAGATCGGGAAGGACTTGTTTGCGTCCGTCTTCCTCCTTTTCCTTTTCGGCTTCGGTGGACATGTAAAGGGTCATGAATCCGGGAAACCTTACGGTCGAACCCGTCAGGCTCAAGGTGTAGGGACCGGCTTCGATGGAGAGGGTATTCTGGTCGATCAGGGCTTCTTTCATCTGGGAGGCCAGGAAACGACGCCAGATCAGGGTGTAGAGATCAAGCTGGGCTTTGTCGAGATAAGGGGCCAGGGCCTCCGGCGTGTTGTGTACCGAGGTGGGTCGGATGGCCTCGTGGGCGTCCTGGACCTTGTTTTTGTTTTTGAAAAACCGGGGCTTGTCGATGGCGTAATCCGAACCGAAACGCTCGTTGATGAACGCGATGGCTTCATTGGCGGCGTCGTCGGCGATGCGGGTGGAGTCGGTACGCATGTAGGTGATCAGGCCCACGGGCTCGCCGGGGCCGAGTTCGATGCCCTCATACAGCTGCTGGGCCACCAGCATGGTCTTGCCGGCGGTGAATTTTAACCGGTTGATGGCGTCCTGCTGGAGCTTGCTGGTGGTGAAAGGCGGCAGGGGATTCCGCCTGGTGGTTTTTTTGGTAATTTTATCGACCCGGTAATCCTGGGTTTCAAGTTCCCGGGTGACGGCCATGGCCGTGTCCTGATCGCCGATCTTGATTTTTTTGCCGTCTTTTTTGGTCAGTTTGGCCTGGAAGGGCGGCGGGGTGTCACCGAGTAGGTCGGCGGTGATCGACCAGTATTCTTCGGGAATGAAAGCCTGAATAGCCCGCTCGCGCTCGCAGATGATCCGAACGGCCACGCTCTGTACCCGTCCGGCACTCAAGCCCCCCTGGATTTTTCGCCACAGAATGGGGGACACCTGATAGCCCACCAGGCGATCGAGGATGCGACGGGCCTGCTGGGCATTATATTTATCGACATTCAGCGTCAACGGCCTGCTCAGGGCCTCGTTGATGCCTTTCGGAGTGAGTTCGTGGAACAGCACGCGGTGAAAGATTCGGTCTTTTTTCTTGAGAATATCGGCGGTGTGGTAGGCGATGGCCTCCCCTTCACGGTCCGGGTCAGGCGCCAGATACACGTCACTTGCGTTGTCCGCGGCGGCCTTCAGGCTTTTGATGATGTTGGCTTTGCCTTTGATGTTCTGGTATTTGGCCTTGAATCCGTCTTCGATGTCGATGCCGATTTCCTTGGGCGGCAGATCCTTGATGTGGCCGGAGGTGGCGGTGATGTTGAACTGTTTGCCGATATATTTTTTCAAGGTTTTCACCTTGGTGGGGGACTCGACGATAATAAGCGGTTTACTCACAATACATCCTTTTTGAGCGAAAACTGTTTCCCGGGGGATTGATCGACCAGCCCCAGGAGTTCAAGTTTCAATAAAATGCCGGAAAGAAGACCCGGTTCCACGGATACCCTCTCCAGGATATCATCGATATGAACGGGATAAGAATCCAGCACCTTTAATACAGACAATTCATTAAAATCAAGACTAAACTTTTTTTTTAAAACGTCAAGCCCCGGGGTTTCCGTTTCCGGAAAAGGCGGGGTGTGCGGGTCAGCCTGAGCGATTCCGGGGAGTTCCTCCAGGATGTCCGAAAGGGTTTCCACCAGTTTGGCCCCCTGTTTGAGAAGGCTGTGGGTCCCGCTGCTTTTGAACGAGCGAATGCTCCCGGGGACGGCGAACACTTCGCGGTTCTGTTCGGCAGCCAGCCTGGCCGTGATCAGTGATCCGCTTTTCTGGGCCGCTTCGATCACCAGGGTCCCGAGGGTCATACCGCTGATGATCCGGTTGCGCATGGGAAAATTCTTGGGCTCCGGTGCGGTGAAAAACGGAAACTCGGAGACCAGGGCACCGTTGTCTGCAATGCGATCTGCCAGCCGGCTGTTTTCCGGCGGATAGATACCGGAAAGGCCGTTGCCCAGAACGGCGACGGTCGGGCCGCCTGCAGCCAGCGCACCCTCGTGGGCTGCGGTGTCAATGCCCCGGGCCAGGCCGCTGACCACCGTTAATCCGGCGCCGGCCAGCCCGGAAGACAGATGTCGGGCATTGGACAATCCGTAACTGCTGGCGCCGCGTGAACCCACAACGGCAAGGCCTGGCCTGTCAGGCAGAGCCCCCCTGACGTACAGGACCGGCGGCGGATCGGGTATTTCCCGCAGCAGGGACGGGTAGTCCGGATCCGCCAGTGTCAGTATCCGGCAGCCCCGGGAGAGGGCGGCCTCGGTGTCACGGACAAGAGTCCCTGGGATGACGTGACCGGTGATGGCCCGGGCCAGCCTTGGCGAAATGCCGGGAACGGTCGCCAGATCCTCCGGGGATGCGCTGAGTACCCTCCCGGCCTGTTCGAAACGGTCGATAAGACGTTTGAAAAGAAGGTTGCCGATACCCGGCACACTTTTCAGGGTTAACCATGAAAGATCATTCATAGAGGCAGAAAAACGGCGTCAACGGGCAGACGGGCACAGGCAGCAGCCGGAGCCGACAGCGGCGCAGGGCCTTGGTGTTCGTGTCATTCAATTTTGTCGAGCATGGCCTCGGCCTTGCTCCCGGGAACGGTGAAGGGGTAGTTCACCACCACTTTTTTCAAATAGGCGACGGCATTTTCCGTGTCTTTCAATGCATGATACGAGTAGCCGATTTTCAGAAGGGCATCGGGTACCTTGCCGCCGTCCGGGTAGGTGTCGATCAGGTGTTTGAAGGTACTGACGGCCTCGGTGTACTGATTCCGGGAATAATGGATTTCCCCGGTCCAGTAAATGGCGTTGTCCGCCAGGGAATGATCGGGAAACCGGGTGGCCACGTCCTGGAACAGGGCCATGGCCCGATCGAAGTCCTTGTTTTTCAGGGCGGAAAAGCCCTGATTGTACAGGGCATCGGCCGAGGCTGTATCGGTCCGGACGGGGGCAAGCGGTTCTTCGGTGACCGATGCCGCCGACAGATCGTTGTCGGTGCGAGTGACCTGATCACGAGACGCGGGGCGGAATGCGCTTTCTGTCTGCTTTGGTGCGATGGGGGCTGTGAGTGTGGTGAGCCCCGATTGCCGGAGATTTTTTTCAAGATCGGCCAGGGTCAGTTCATGGGTGTCGACCATGAACTGAATCACGGAAACCCGATGGTAGATCTCTTCGATTTTCTGATGGGCTTCTTCGAGTTCGGCGGACAACTGGGTCACGGCCTGGCCGGAGTCCGGGCGCATGGTCCGGCATCCCGGGGCGAATGCGACCAGCAGGGCCGTGATCCCAAGGACAACGATACCGTGGATGGAAGAAAACGTCCGGGAATGTGTCATGAGGGCCTCCTCAGGCTGTTTCCGGCAGCCGTGCCGGGCTGCCGGAAACGTGAATCATTGCTCTTTACTTTTCCAGGCCATCAGGATGGGGCTGGCCACGAAAATTGATGAATAGGTCCCGATGACGATGCCGATCAGCATGGCCAGGGCGAAATGGTGGATGACACCGCCGCCGAACAGGAACAGGGCCACGACGACGATCAGGGTGGTGGTCGAGGTCAGGATGGTTCGGGACAGTGTTTCGTTGATGCTCATGTTGATCACCCGGTCAAGGGGCCTGCGGACGTCTTTGGCGATATTTTCACGGATCCGGTCGTAGACGATGATGGTATCGTTGAGCGAGTAACCGATGATGGTCAGAAGGGCCGCGATAATCGGAAGGTTGAACTCGATGTTCAACAGGGAAAAGACCCCAACGGTAATGGTTACGTCATGGACCAGGGCCACAATGGCCCCCAGGGCGAACTTTAGCTCGAGAAACCAGCAGAAGGCGATGCTGATCACAAGGGCGAACAGGATCATGAAAGGCATGCCCGCGCTGACGTTCACAAAGGGCAGTTTGTCGATCTGGGAGATGAAATACACGGGAATGCCGATGGCGGCGGCCATCAGGGCGCTCATCATCCATTTCAGTTCGAATCGGCCGGAAATGTAGATGGCGATCAGAAGGAGGGCAAAAAACATGGCCAGCAAGGCTTTTTTGCGGAGATCCTGGCTGATCTGGGGTCCGACCATGTCCACGCTGACGTCCACCACGCCCACACCGGTCACCCGGGTGAGGGTGGCCTTTAATTCGTCGATGAACGCCGAGTCGGCCATGAACGCCTGGGGTGTCCGGATCTGGAATTCGTTGTCCGAGTCATCGCCGAAACGCTGGACTGCCGACTGGGCAAGATTCGCTTCGGGCAGGGCTTTCTTGATGCCCTCGATGGGAAGCGGTCCGTCGAACTTGATCTGAATGGCCGTGCCGCCCTCGAAGTCAACCCCGTAGCGGGGGCCTTTGTGGGCGATCAGCGAGACGATGCTGACCAGCACCAGGCAGATGGAGACAAGGTAGGCCGCCTTGCGGATGCCGATGAAGTTGATGTTCGTGTCTGATTTGATAAACTGCATATCACGGTTCCTTTATCGTGGGAGAGCTAAATGCTGAGTTTTTTGATATCAAACGATGAAATCATAAAATCGAAAATCATCCGGGTGATGACCAGCGCCGTGAACAGACTGGCCACGATACCCAGGCTCAGGGTCACGGCAAAGCCCTTGACCGGACCCGTCCCGAACTGGAACAGAACCAGGGCGGCGATCAGGGTGGTCACGTTGGCGTCCAGAATGGTCAGGGTGGCCTTGTCAAATCCGGCCGCCACGGCGGCCGCCGGGCTCTGCCCCAATCGGATTTCTTCACGTATGCGTTCGAAAATCAACACGTTGGCGTCCACGGCCATGCCAATGGTCAGAATAAAACCGGCGATGCCCGGCAGGGTCAGGGTGGCCTGGACCATGGCAAGCCCGGCGGCCATCAAAAGGATGTTCAGCACCAGGGCGATGTCGGCGATGAGCCCCGCTCCGTTGTAATAAATGATCATGAACAGAATCACGAGGCCGCCGCCGATGGCCATGGACAGAAGACCCTTGCGGATGGAGTCCATGCCCAGGGTGGGTCCGACGGTCCGTTCTTCGAGAATTTCCACGGGTGCGGGAAGGGCGCCGGCCCGAAGGGCGATGGCCAGCACCTTGCCTTCTTCCTGGGTGAAACTGCCCGTGATGCGGGCGTGGCCGCCGGGTATCCTCATCTGGATGACCGGCGCCGAATACACGGTGTTGTCCAGAACGATGGCCAGGCGTTTGTTGACGTTTTCTCCGGTGATCCGCGCAAATTCCTTGCCGCCTTTCCGGTCGAAATCGATGGACACGAAGTATTCGTTATCCATGGAATCGAAGGACAGGCGGGCGTCGGTCAGGGCCTCGCCGGTCAGCAGCACCTCTTTCTTGATCAGGTAGGGCGTGCCTTTGACGCTGGTCCCGGTGGCGGGGTTTTTCACCATTTCATAGAGAATTTCCGATCCCGGAGGCGGTCCGTTGCGCAGGGCCTGCTGGACGTCGTGGGCTTCATCGACGAGTCGGAATTCAAGGACGGCGGTTTTACCGATCAGGTCCTTGGCGTTTTTTGTATCCCGGATGCCGGGCAGCTGAATGAGAATCCGGTTTTCGCCCTGTTTCCGGATGTCGGGTTCACTGACGCCGAACTCGTCAATGCGGTTCCGGATGGTTTCAAGGGCCTGGTCCGCCGATGATTTCTTGATGCGGGTCACTTCATCCTCGATCAGTGAAAGCGTGACTTCGGTGGATTCCGGGGTGTCCTTCCGGGACTGGATTTCAAGATCCTGAAAATCGTCCTTGAGCAGTGTTTTCAGTTTTTCCCCGGCCTCGAACGAATCAAGCACCACCAGAAGGTCCGGGCTGTTTTCGATCCGTTTGATGGTCCGTGCCCGGATCTGGGCTTTGATCAGGCTGCGCTTGAGATCGTAGAGCCGGGCGTCCATGGAATTCTCCACCGCCTTGTCGGTCAGGACTTCGAGTACGAGATGCATGCCCCCCTGGAGATCCAGGCCCAGATTGATTTTCTTGTGGGGCCAGAGTTCAGGCTCGCCGGTTCCCTTGGAGTACATGACAAGGGTCGGCAGGACAAAAATGACGGCAACGACCATGACCAGAAGAACACCAATAAGTTTCCAGGAAAACGCTTTCAATGCTTCAATCCTTTCTTGATCAATGATGGGCCCAAAACCCTGGGTACAGAGCGTTTCGGGGGGGCCGGATCACGGAAATTACAGTTTGACGGCAATGTTGGCACGGGTGACTTTGATACGGATTTTTTCAGCGATTTCAAGCTGGACATCCGTGTCTTCGACCTTGGCGATCACCCCGTGTATTCCTCCGGATGTGACCACCTTGTCCCCTTTTTTAAGGTTGTTGACCATTTCCTGATGCTCCTTGGCCCGTTTCTGCTGGGGCCGGATCAGAAGGAAATAGAAAATCACGAACATGAGAATCAGGGGGACGAAGGCGGCGAGCCCGCCGCCGGACTGGGAGGCTCCCTGGCTGGGGGCCATGGCATATGCAACGTTGATCACAACTGAACTCCTTTGGATGCAATAATAAATGATGGACGGGTACGACACCCGCCCGGGGCTTTTTCGTCTGATTCGGTTTCCGGCCCGAACGCCGCAGGAAACCGACCTGTAATCAGGACCGATATCGTGTCAACTGATACAGTAAAGCGAAAAAGGTGTCAACCTGCAAATCAGACGGGCCCTATTCGCAAACGATGCGGCTTTCTCCGGACAGCATGGCGTCCGAACCCTCGATGACGACGGCGATGTTCCGCTTTTCCTCGATGGCCAGGATGTCCCCGCGCTTTTTGTTAAGCAGGTACCAGGCCACATCCGCGGGTACATATCCCTTGGCGGTGGTGGCCCCCTCCTTGATGGTTTCCATACTCAGCTTGCGGAGAAAGGACAGGGCGAAGGCCTCGGTGGACTGAACCAGCCCCTTGCCCTTGCAGTGCTTGCAGGTGATGTAATTGCCGAATTCGATGGGTGGACGGATCCGCTGCCGCGACATCTCAAGAAGTCCGAACTGGGAAATCCGGCTGATCTTGGTCCGGGCCTTGTCTTCCTTGAGAAAGTTCTTGATGGTGGTTTCCACGGCGATCTTGTTTTTCGATTCCTTCATGTCGATGAAATCGATGACGATCAGCCCCCCAAGGTCCCGGAGACGCAGCTGGCGGGCGATTTCTTCGGCGGCCTCGATGTTGGTCTGACGGGCCGTTTCCTCGATGTTCCGGCTTTTGGTGGACTTGCCCGAGTTGACGTCGATGGCCACCAGGGCCTCGGTCTGGTCGATGACGATGGATCCGCCCGAGGGCAGGGGCACACGGCTTTCGAAGATCGATGCGATCTGACGTTCCAGCTGGAATCGGGCAAAAATCGGTTTGTCGCCCTTGTGCTGTTTGACCAGGCCCATCTGCCGGGGAGAGATCAGTTTGAGAAAGGTTTTGACCTCTTTGAGGATATTGGGGTCGTCGATCAGAATTTCGGAGACGTCCGGGGTCAGGTAGTCACGGATGGCGCGCACGGCCAGGGTCATTTCCTTGTACAAAAGCGTGGGTGCCGGTTCTTTTTCCGCGATTTTGTTGATGTCCTTCCACAGACGCATCAGATAGCTGACATCTTTGGCCATCAGGGTTTTGGTGGCGTTCTCGCCGGCGGTGCGGATGATCAGACCATACCCTTCGGGCAGCTTCAGCTTGGGAATGATTTCCTTGAGGCGGGTCCGTTCGGCTTCGTCTTCAATTTGCCGGGAAACCCCTTTGTTTTCACTGCCGGGCATGAGAACCACATGACGGCCGGGCAGGGAAATGAAGGTGGACAGCATGGCTCCCTTGTTCATGGAGGCGTCTTTGGTCACCTGGACAATCAGTTCCTGGCCGCGCTTGATGACTTTTTTCAGGCTGCGGTCGCCGGTGGGGTTGTCGTGGAAATAGTCACTGTGAATTTCCTGCATCTGGAGAAAGCCGTGACGGTCACTGCCGAAATCGACAAACACCGCCTGGAGACTGGGCTCGATCCGGGTGACAATCCCTTTGTAGATGTTTCCCTGGATGCTTTCCTTGGATGTGGTCTCGAGATGGAATTCTTCGAGTTTTGATTCGTTGACCCGCGCAATGCGGCATTCTTCGGAGTCAACGGCGTTGATGAGAATTTTTCTTGCCATAAGGGTTATGTTCTGGTTACCTCCACTTAAAGATAAGGGTGCATTTCGTTAATGATAAAAATAATTTATGTATCAATAGATAATTGATCGCGACACGTCAACACAAATGTGCCGAAGGGGGCCGGAAGGCCTGCCGCAACACACAAAAGCCAGGGAAACCGGGTCCGTCGCGGACAGGGGCGGGCCTCTGAATGGTACGCCGGGCTGTTATCGGGCTCCGATTATATAGAAATGATGAAAATTTGCAAGCGGTTGATGAGCATGGTCAATGTCAAATCGAAAAACAGGACCGGTTCCGACGACGATACCGATACAGACAGCCATGGCGGATCATGCCGATGGGACGTGCGTCTGCCCTGTTCCGGCCGCCCTTTTTCTTGCTATTTTCATCATTGTATGGCAATACAAGTGACTGCTCCGGATGATAATTTTTTGTTTTTTCAATTCATTGACCGTCAATCGAGATTGTGGGCAACGCGAAAGGTAAGAAAGTACCATGGATGAAAAGTACATTCCCGAGGTGATCGAGGCGAAGTGGCAGAAAAAATGGGACGACGAAAAGGTATTCAACGTCGCCCTGGCTCCCGATAAAAAGAAATACTATCTCCTTGAAATGTTTCCGTATCCATCCGGTAATATCCATATGGGCCATGTGCGGAACTATTCCATCGGCGATGTGGTGGCCCGGTACAAGACCATGCAGGGGTACAATGTGCTCCATCCCATGGGCTGGGACGCGTTCGGCATGCCCGCCGAGAACGCGGCCATCTCCAACAAGACCCATCCGGCGGCCTGGACCTACGCCAACATCGCCACCATGCGCGCCCAGCTGAAACGCCTGGGCTTCAGTTACGACTGGAGCCGGGAGCTGGCCACCTGCACCCCCGACTACTACCGCTGGGAGCAATGGCTGTTTATCAAGATGTTTGAAAAGGGCATCGCCTACCGGAAGGAATCCTTTGTGAACTGGTGCGAACCCTGTCAGACGGTTCTGGCCAACGAGCAGGTGGAAAACGACTGCTGCTGGCGCTGCGGAAAACCCGTGCGCCAGAAAAAGCTCTGGCAGTGGTTTTTCCGGATCACCGATTACGCCGAGGACCTTCTGGTGCATTGCGATCAGCTTCCCGGCTGGCCGGAAAAGGTCACCACCATGCAGAAAAACTGGATCGGGAAGAGTGAGGGCTCCGAAGCGGTGTTTGCCGTCGACGGCTCGGACGCTGCGATCCGGGTCTTCACCACTCGACCGGACACGATATTCGGGGCCACCTTCATGTGTCTGGCTCCCGAACATCCCCTGGTCGAGGAATTGTCCCGGGGCACGGACCAGGAAGCGGCGGTCAAGGCCTTTGTCGATCGGATTGCCATGCAGGATCGGTCGAGCAAGGCCCTGGAGAACTACGAAAAGGAAGGGGTGTTTCTCGGGGTTTACTGTATCAACCCCCTGACCGGCATGCGCATGCCGGTGTACACCGCCAATTTCGCCCTGATGGAATACGGCACCGGCGCCGTGATGTCCGTGCCCGCCCATGACCAGCGTGATTTTGATTTTGCCAAAAAATACGGTCTGGACATCATCGTGGTGGTCAGTCCCGAGGGGGGCGCCCTCGATGCCGCCGCCATGACTGAGGCCTACACCGAACCCGGTGTGATGGTCAACTCCGGCGAGTTCGACGGCATGCCCAGTGACGAGGCCAAGATCCGTATCACCGATCATCTGGAATCCCGCGGGCAGGGAAAACGCACCGTGTCCTTCCGTCTGAGGGACTGGGGCATCTCACGCCAGCGCTACTGGGGAACGCCCATTCCCATGATTCATTGCCCCACTTGCGGACCTGTGCCCGTGCCCGAGACCGATCTTCCCATTGTGTTGCCCGAAGACGCCGACCTCTTGGAATCCGGCGGATCCCCCCTGGGCACCCTGGATTACTTCAAGCGGGCCGTCTGTCCGTCCTGCGGCAACACCGAGGCCCGGCGCGACACCGACACCATGGACACCTTTGTGGAATCGTCCTGGTATTTCATGCGTTACTGCTGCCCGGATTACGACAAGGGCATGGTCGATCCCGAGGCCGTCCGGTACTGGATGCCGGTGGATCAGTATATCGGCGGCGTGGAGCACGCCATTTTGCATCTCTTGTATTCCCGCTACTTCACGCGGGTCATGAAGGATCAGGGGCTGATCGATTTCAAGGAGCCCTTTACCCGGCTGCTTACCCAGGGCATGGTCAACAAGGCCACCATTTCCTGCCCCGTGCATCATTATATATTCCCGACCGATGTCGTCGAGGGGGAGAACGGTCCCAGCTGCCGTCATTGCGGCAGTCCGGTGGAAATCGGACGGGTGATCAAGATGTCCAAGTCCAAGAAAAACGTCGTGGACCCCAACGAACTGCTCGATCGATATGGGGCCGACACCACCCGGTTGTTCTGCCTGTTCGCCGCTCCGCCCGAGCGGGGTCTGGACTGGAGTGACGAAGGGGTCGAGGGAAGTTTCCGCTTTCTCAGTCGTGTCTGGCGCATGGTCAAGGGCAGTGAGGACCTGCTGCGCAGGACCCCTCCCTATGCGGGCGGTCTGGACGGCCTTTCGGACAAGACGCGGGAGTTGTTCGCAAAAACCCATGCCGCCATCCGAAAGGTCACGTTCGACATCGAAGATGATTTCCATTTCAATACCGCCATCAGCGCCGTCATGGAACTGGTCAACGTGATGACCGCCATGGATCTGGACGGCGAAGACGAGATCCGGGACCGGGTCTTCCGCTTTGCCGTTGAATCCCTGGTGCTTCTGCTTTCTCCCTTTGTGCCCCATTTCTGTGAGGAGATCTGGGAAATGCTGGGCCATGATCAAAGCCTGCTGTCAGAACCCTGGCCCGTCCATGATGAGGCGGCCCTGGCGGTGGATGACATGCTGATCGTCATCCAGGTCAACGGCAAGCTCCGGGGCAAATTCACCATCGCCGCCGATGCCGATGAGGCCGCCGTCAAGGCCCGGGCCCTGGACGATCCGCTGGTGGCCAAGTTCATCGGCGACCAGCCGATCCGCAAGGTCATCGTGGTCAAAAACAAGCTCGTGAATATTGTGATATGAGACGTCTGTTTTTTCAATGGCTTGCAACGATTGCCCTCCTGGCTCTTTTGGTCCCGGGACTCTCGGCCTGCGGCTACCGGTTGGCGGGCGGGGGGGCCCTGCCGTCGAACGTCCGGACGGTCTGCGTGTCGATTTTCGAGAACCGGTCACGGGAAACGGGCATGGAGAACCGGCTGGTGGACGATTTGATGTATGAGTTTACCCGGAACGGCCAGAAGGTGGTTGGCGATCCCGGGGCCGCTCAGGCCGTGTTGTCCGGGACGATTACCTCGGTGTCCGTGGATACGGTCAGCTATGGTGCGGATCTGACCAGTCTGGAAAGCCGTGTGACGCTGACGGCCGATGTATTTCTGCGTTCGTCAACCGGCGAGGAGCTCTGGTCGGTCCGGGGGCTGGTCGAACGGCAGGCCTACGGCACCAGTCGGGATGACAGCCAGATGGGAGACGCCAACCGGCAGGAGGCCCTGGCCCTGGCGTCCCGTCGGTTTGCCGAATCGGTCTATGCCCGCATGACCGATGATTTCTGACAACGACGGGCGTTTTACGAAGCCGTCCAAACAGTGACTTTTGCGAGACCACGCAAAAAAGGCCTGCCGACGGGTATCGGTCAGACCTTTTTGATGGTGAAACGGTGTCTCGGTCGGCGGGGCTTAGGCGTTCATGCTGTTGACCAGTTTGGCCAGCCGGGAAATTTTTCTCGCCATGTTCTTTTTGTTGATCACGCCTTTTTTCGCTGATACGGCAATCACGGACTTTGCCTTGTTCAGAATTTCCATAGCATTTTCAGCGTTTTCAGCCTTGGCGGCACGCACAGATTTGATGGCGTTTTTCATTTTGGTTTTGATCATCATGTTGCGCTTGCGTTTGGTTTCGCTCTGAATGGCGCGTTTTTTTGCTGATTTATGGTTTGCCAACGATCCTACTCCTTATCTTTACGTGTTGAATGGATATTTTTTTAAAATCTGTCGGTGTCGCACCGGCCTGACCGGGCAATCACACGGTATAGGCTCATAAACTTCGACAAATTATAGTTTTTTCTGCGACAAGTCAAGGGAAAAAACGGCTGGGGCAGGGCAATCGCATGCCCCACGGCCATGCTCCGGATTTCGATGAGCGGCACCGTGTGACATGCGAAGGCATGTCCGGCTTTACTCTGTGTCTTTGTGCCTCTGTGAGAGCGATAAAACCGGCGTCTCGTCTCCGAAGGGGACGAGTGATTTCTCACGGAGACACAAAGTCACAAAGAGGGTGTCGTGTGTTCAAGCGGTGTATTCCCTGCCGGCACGGATGACGTGTTTAAGTCGACAGGATTGATCTGAGATCAATCCGCTGAGATGCTCACGGAGGCCGTTTTTTGCTTTTCTTCAAGGATATGAAACATGCGATTACCCTGCGGTGGGGGCCGGGGCATCGGAATCGGCCCTTTTCATTTCATTGAAAAGAGGGTATGCATGGCGGGCAGGGATTGACCGGAAAAGAGAAAAAAGCATGGATGAACACAGTCGGGTGGTGAAGGCGGCAGGCACGGTGGGGGGCTATACCCTCCTGAGCCGGATTCTGGGTTTTGTCCGGGATATGATCACGGCCAATTTTTTTGGGTCGGGCATGATCGCCGACGCGTTTTTTGCGGCCTTTCGCCTGCCCAATCTGATGCGACGCCTGTTTGCCGAAGGCTCCCTGGTTCTCTCCTTTGTCCCCGTGTTCACCGATGTGCTCGAAAAAAAAGGGCGGCATGAGGCCTTTCGGCTGGCGGGATCGGTCCAGAACATTCTCTGCCTGATGCTTGTGGCGCTCACCGTGCTGGGGCTGGTGCTCGCCCCCCTGATCCTGGCCCTTCTGGCACCGGGATTTGGCGAGAGTCCGGAAAAAATGGCCCTTGCCGTGACCCTGGCGCGGATTCTGTTTCCCTATGTTCTGTTTGTCTGTCTGGTGGCCCTGGCCATGGGGATTCTCAACAGCCTGGGGTATTTTTCAGCGCCGGCTCTGTCGCCGGTGTTGCTCAATGTGGTGATGATCCTGGCCCTTTTGATCGGGGTCCGGCTGTCCGATGATCCGGTGTTCCGGATCAAGGCCCTGGCCTGGGGGGTGATCGTCGGCGGGCTGGTTCAGCTGATCCTCCAGATTCCGTTTCTGATCCGTCTGGGTTACCGGTTCAGGGGTCCCCTGTTTCATCCCGGTCTGATCCGGATCGGCCGGATGATGCTGCCCTCGGTGTTGGGCGCGGGGGTGTACCAGGTGAACATCGTCGTCGGAACCGTGCTGGCGTCGCTGCTTATCGAGGGCAGCATCAGCTGGCTTTACTATGCGGACCGCGTGTTCCAGTTCCCCCTGGGACTCTTTGCCGTTTCCATGGGCACGGCGGTGTTGCCCACCTTGTCCCGTCAGGCGGCCATGGACGATCTGGAGGGACTCAAAGACACCTTTGCCCGGGGGCTGTCCTTTGTTTTTTTTATCACCCTTCCGGCCTGCGCGGGACTGGTGGCCTTGAGCGAGCCCATTGTGGGGGTTCTGTTTCTCCGGGGGGAGTTCGGGCCGGCCGACCTGGTGATGACGGCCCGGGCCCTCGTCTTCTACGCTCTGGGTCTGTGCGCGGTATCGGCGGTGAGGATCGCGGCGCCGGTGTTTTACGCCCGCCACGATGCCCGGACACCGGTGACCGTTGCGATCGTTGCCATTCTGGGCCATGTTGTGCTGAGCGTTCTTTTGATGGGGCCCATGGGGCATGCGGGCCTCGCCCTGGCCACCTCGCTGTCGGCCCTTATCAACGCCGCCCTGCTGGTTCGGGCCCTGCGGCGGGCCCTGGGTCCCTTGGGGGGACGGGCCATCGCTCTGTCGTTCTGCCGGTCCCTGGCCGGCGCCCTTTCGATGGGTCTGGGTGTATATGGTCTTGCGGGATATCTGTTTCCGGCCTATAATAGCCCCGTCCTTTTGCGGATCGGGGCACTTTCGCTGTGCATTGCCGCCGGTGTGGGGCTTTATGCCCTTTTTGCCCTGATTGTACGCAGTCCCGAACTTGGCCGCGTGATCGGCATGCTTCACTCAAAGGAAACGCGTGACGGTGAGCCCATTTAAGAAAATTGTCCTGGCCCTTTCCGGATTCGGCCTTCTTGTCCTGGCCCTGGTGATCGTTTTCAGGGAAAACGGTCTTCTGGATTTGAGGGCCAGGCGTCAGCAGCTGGCCCGGGCCGTGTCGGAAAACGAAGCGCTCGAGCAGAAAAACATGGCATTGTACCATGAGGTCCGGCGCCTGAAACACGATGACGTCTATCTGGACCATGTGGCCAGAAAGGAATTGGGCATGGTCAAGCACGACGAAATCATCATCAGGTTCCATTCGGATAAAAAGAAATGATGCGTCATCCCCATCGATTTTATACCCGAACCCTGGCGGACCTTTATCTGGCCCAGGGCTATCTGTCCGATGCCGAGGCGGCATACCGCTTTCTGCTTGATCAGCACCCGGATCACCCGGAAATTACGGCCGCCCTGGAACGGATCGCCCGTCTTCGGGGTCCGTCGGACCCGGGAGATCTGGTTTGTCTGATGAAAACCTGGGCCCGTCTGCTGCGCCGTGAAAAGCATCGGGCCGGATCGGATGGCACATGCTGACGGCACGTTCGATGGCGTTTGAGATCGGCCTGATTCTCCTTCTGGCCGTATTGACGGGCTTTGGCGTAAACGCCCTGTCTCCCCGCGGCATCGCCCTTGTGGGACAGTGGGATGTGGACAAGGGGGTCGTCACCGCCGCAGCGAAAAACGGCCCGGTGGTTCACGACCTCGAGATCCGGCGGGTCCGGGAGGCCTATGATCTGTTCCGGTCGGCCGGGGCGCTGTTTGTCGACGCCCGGGATGAATCCGTGTACCGGGAAGGGCACATCCGGGGGGCCGTATCCCTGTTTCCCTACGATTACGACCGTCTGTTCGGGGATTTCACGGCCCGGTATCCGGACCGGGACCGGCTGATCGTGACCTACTGCTCGGGCCGGGAATGCGAAGACAGCCATATGCTGGCCCAGTACCTGATCGAAGACGGCTACACCCGGGTCCGGGTGTTTATCGACGGGTACCCGGCGTGGGTTGCGGAGGGATTTCCGATTGATGTCACGGATTGACAGGATGTTGAAATCGCCCCGGGCGGAGTGTCTGGCCCGGTGGATTCTTGGGGGGGTGTTCGTTTATGCGAGCATCCACAAGATCACGGATCCCGGGTCCTTTGCCCGGATCATCTACGGATACCAGCTCGTTCCCGGCGTTTTGATCAACGCGCTGGCCATCGTCATGCCCTATGTGGAATTTTACGGCGGGGTATGCCTTGTGCTGGGGGTTTTCCCTCGGGCGGCGGCTGTTCTGATCGAAGGTCTGCTGGCCGTTTTCATTGCGGCCATCGCCGTCAACCTGGTCCGTGGGCACGAATTCGACTGCGGATGTTTTTCCGTGAACACGGGCAGTAATACCCTGTCGAACATCGAGCTGCTGGCCCGGGACCTTCTTCTGTTTCTTGTCGGCCTCATTCCCGTCGTTTTCAGGGGCAGGCCCCTGACGCTCAGGGACCTTTTCCGAGACCCTCATTCATAGCCGGCGATGGTCCGGAAAAATTTGCTGCGGTAAAGACAATGCTCGAGCCGGATCCGGATCACCTCATAGAATCGGCGTGCCGGAAAGCGCATCAGGGCGTACAGCCCTTTGACCAGTTTCATAACCTGCCTCCATGTTCGCGTGTTCGATCAGCGTCTGACGCGGGCCTGCGGGATTTTCGGTTGTCGGCCCCGAATGACTCAAAAAACGCTGTAACGGTATGCCTCCCGATATCAGATTTTCATTGCAGGATAAAGTCTTTTGTTGAAACCATGCGAATTTTCGGGTCACAGGTAGCGAATTTCCGTTTGTTCACGGGCGAAGGAGCCGTCCAGAATTTTTTCGAGGACGTCGACGATGTCACGGTGGCAGGGGTCACTGAAATGCTTGTACTCGTCGACAATGACCTTGAGTTTGGCGGGAATACGGTAATCGATGAGAATCAGTTCGTCCCGCTTCAGACCGCAGTTGTAGATCAGAAGATGCCGGCTGTCCCGGTTGACGTAGAGAAAGATGGGCGTATCCAGGCAGTTGGTGCGCATGACCCTGCTGTATCCCATGTTTTCCGCGCCGCTGAGCAGAAGGGGTCTGAGGGCTGAATCCTTGATCAGTGAAATCCGTTCCATCATCGTCACTCATGGGCCCGGACCGGGCCGTTTCAGGATGAAAAACTGCCTTTTCAAACGCATGAAATGCTGGTAGTGTCGTTAACTGACATTGCGGAAAACCCGAACGACGTGAGGGCTCATCCGGAGCCATCATATTTAAATCACACATGATGCGCTGGCCTCTGTCATAACAGTCTCCCTTCGGTCTGTCAAACCAAAACACCGCTGACCGGGGGACCGTGAGGATGACCGAAGACGGATCTGACGCGGACCGGATTTACGGCTGGAGTAACGATGATCAAAGTCACATACCGAAGTGCGCTGCTCAAAGAATTCATCAAGGCCCTGATGCTGATGATCTTCTGCACTACCCTCTGGTTTCAGGTGTTCGGTGATTTTATCAATATTTATTTCAGGGTCCTTGCCATTGTCGTGACGGCACTGTGTCTGCTGGGCCTGGCGGCGGTGCTTCAGTATATCAACCGGCTCGAAAAAACCATCAAAGAGGCTTACGGCGAATTGTGGTACGCCGACTGAGGCTGAAGGACGCGGACACGAAGAGAAGATGGGCCGATTCGTGACGGCAGGAGGCCGAAGCGTTCACCGGACAGACGGCGCCCGCTTCGGGTGCGGAACCGGAGTCCTCGCAGGGCCGATCAACGATGTCTTGACATAATCCGGCAGGTTGGGTATCTGTTACGGCGTTTAAAAAAGGACTGTTCCATCGGCCCAAGGGGCCGGTTAAGAATCATACGGGATAGCGACAGACAAGGCGGGAAGGGGTATCGCCCTTCTTTTTTGTTTTCGTCATCGGTAAGCCTCTGCGGCTTTTACCGGCTTTTTCCAGAAAAACCGGCCGCTGATCCGTACCG
Organism: Desulfatiferula olefinivorans; assembly: GCF_054657895.1. Taxonomy (NCBI): domain Bacteria; kingdom Pseudomonadati; phylum Thermodesulfobacteriota; class Desulfobacteria; order Desulfobacterales; family Desulfobacteraceae; genus Desulfatiferula; species Desulfatiferula olefinivorans. The sequence continues at coordinate 19,116 of NZ_BAAHXV010000004.1, forward strand.
TGATCATTCTTCGTTTCAATGCTGACTGTTTTCGGACAGGTTTTGGAGGAACTTTATGACTGAAATCATTGATATCGTTGCACGTGAAATTCTTGATTCACGGGGCAATCCCACGGTGGAAGCCGATGTGACCCTGGCCTGCGGCGTGACCGGCCGTGCCGCCGTGCCCTCGGGCGCATCCACGGGGGTGCGTGAAGCCCTCGAACTGCGGGACAATGACAAGGGGCGCTATCTGGGCAAAGGGGTTCTGGCAGCCGTCCGCCATGTTCATGACCTCATCGCCCCCGAGCTGATCGGCATGGATGCGGCCCGCCAGAAAGACATCGACCAGGCCATGCTGGCCCTCGACGGCACCGAGAACAAATCCCGCCTGGGGGCCAATGCCGTTCTCAGCGTGTCCATGGCGGCCGCCCGGGCCGCGGCCATGGCTTACGACCTTCCCCTTTACCGCTATCTGGGCGGCATCAACGCCCGGATGCTGCCGGTCCCCATGATGAACATCATCAACGGCGGGGCCCATGCGGCCAACAGCCTGGACATCCAGGAATTCATGGTCATGCCGGTTTCCGCCGTCAATATCCGTGAAGCCGTGCGGATGGGGGCCGAGGTCTTTCATCATCTGAAAAAGATTTTAAAGGCCGAACGTCTCAATACGGCCGTGGGGGACGAGGGCGGGTTCGCTCCGGACCTTTCGTCCAACGAGCAGGCCCTCCAGTACATCATGAAGGCCATCGACGCCGCCGGGTACAAGGCGGGTTCGGATATCGCCATCGCCATGGACGCCGCGGCCAGCGAGTTTTTCAAGGACGGGAAATACGTTCTCGAATCCGACGGACGCAGCCTGAGCGCTGCGGACATGATCGACTACTACGCCGACCTTGTCGATCGGTATCCGATCATTTCCATCGAAGACGGTCTGGCTGAGGGGGACTGGGACAACTGGGCCCTGATGACGGAAAAACTCGGTTCCTCGGTGCAGCTGGTGGGTGACGATGTGTTCGTGACCAACCCGACGATCTTCAAAAAGGGCATCGGTGACGGGATCGCCAATTCCATTCTGATCAAGCTCAACCAGATCGGAACGGTCACCGAGACCATGGATGCCGTTGCCATGGCCAAACAGGCCGGTTACACCACGGTGATTTCCCACCGTTCCGGTGAGACGGCCGACACCTTCATCGCCGACCTGGCCGTGGCCCTCAACAGCGGTCAGATCAAGACCGGCTCTCTGTCGCGCAGCGACCGGATCGCCAAGTACAATCAGCTGATCCGTATTGAAGAGGAACTGGGCCAGGCCGCGGTGTTCTCCGGAGAGCTTCTGGTGGCACGGTCCTGATAGCAACACGGCGGGGGTATGGGGCGTTGAACGTGAAACGGTATGTCTGTCACATCATGGTGGGGCTGGCCCTGGTCGGGGTGTTCGGACCGGTTCGACCGGTTTGCGGCTATGTGCCGGGCACGGCCCAGATTGTCGACCAGTATCTGAAGACCGTGGGCGTCTGTGACAGCCTGACGGTCGAGCAGGAGCACGTCGTTTTCGATTCGACGCTTGAGACGGGCATGGCGGTTTTCAAGGAAACGGTCTCTTACCTGTTTCCGAATCGCTTTCGGTCGGACATCCGGTTGGCCGACGGCTCCGGCGGCCGCACGTTGGTGACGGCTCCGGGCCGGGCCCTGGTTCTGGTCGACGGCCGCGTGTCGGCGGACCGTCAATCCGGGTTTGACGTATACAAGGATGTGCTGCTGTTCAGAAACAGTCTGCTTTTCACGTCCGCGCTCGAACGTCTGGGCATCGATGGGACACAGACCCGGCTGGACCGGTTCGAGGATCGGGTGGTGTTCGTGATCGGCGGACGGGACACCCGGGGTCATACGATTCCGGCCCTTTTTCTGGACAAGAAAACCTTTCTGCCCCTGCGTCTGGTGATCACCGGTTCGGCCGACCATGACCGGGGCGATCTGATCGAAATCCTGTATCTGGACTGGAAAAAATACGGCAAAACCAAATACCCGTCCCGGATCGAGTGCTTCAGAAATCATGTTCTGGAACGGGATATCCGGGTCGAGAAAATCCTGATCGATCCGCCGCTTGACGAAGCCGTGTTCGATGTGACGGCCATCCGGGCCCAGGCTGTCGAGGCAGACACCCCGGCCGTCACGGCGGCTGAACCGGATTCCGAGGATCAGGTTGAAAAAACCATCGATGAATTGGGCCGGATCATCGACAAGGACCCTCTGGCCTTTTGACGCCGGCCCGTCCGGGAAAGACGGGCTTCAGGGCATGGGTAAACCGGTTATTGAATCATTGTGAAAAAACGCGAGGGGGAGGTGACATGGGAAACAGCACAAAATTCATATTCGTGACGGGGGGCGTCGTTTCCTCGCTGGGCAAGGGACTGGCGTCCTCGGTGATCGGGGCGCTTCTCGAGGCGCGGGGGCTGACCGTGTCCATCCAGAAACTCGATCCCTATATCAATGTGGATCCGGGTACCATGAACCCTTTTCAGCACGGGGAAGTGTTCGTCACCGACGACGGGGCGGAAACCGACCTCGATCTGGGGCACTACGAACGCTTCACCAGCGCCTCGCTGGGCAAGGACAACAACTTCACCACCGGCCGGATCTACAATTCCGTGATCACCAAGGAACGGCGGGGGGAATATCTGGGCGGCACCGTCCAGGTGATTCCCCACATCACCGACGAGATCAAACGGAGCATCCTGCTTCTTTCGGGCCGGGTGGATATCGCCATCATCGAAATCGGCGGCACCATCGGAGACATTGAAAGCCTGCCCTTCCTTGAAGCCATCCGCCAGCTGAGGGCCGATCTGGGCAAGGACAATGTCCTTTACATCCATCTGACCCTGATCCCCTACATCGCCGCCGCCGGCGAACTGAAAACCAAGCCCACCCAGCACAGCGTCAAGGAACTTCGAAGCATCGGTATCCAGCCGGACATTCTCTTGTGCCGTGCCGACCGGGAAATTCCCCAGGACATGAAATCCAAGATCGCCCTGTTCTGCAGCGTGGACAAGGACGCCGTAATCACGGCCAAGGATCTGGGTTGCATCTATGAACTGCCCCTTGTGTTTCACGAGGAAGGCCTTGACGAGAAAATCGTCAAGTGTCTGCATATCTGGACCCGGGCGCCCCGTCTGGGCAACTGGAAGGAATTCGTCGATCGGTTCAAGAATCCCAAATATGCGGTGACCATCGGCATCGTGGGCAAGTACGTGGATCTGACCGAGTCTTACAAGAGCCTCAATGAAGCCCTTTACCATGCCGGGATTCCCAATGACAGCCGGGTGACCCTCGAGTTCATCGATTCCGAAAAAATCGACGAATCCAACCAGGAGACCCTGCTCGGTCATCTGGACGGCATCCTGGTCCCCGGCGGATTCGGTTCCCGCGGGGTGGAAGGCAAGATCATGGCCGCCCGCTACGCCCGTGAGAATCATGTGCCTTACTTCGGGATCTGTCTTGGCATGCAGATCGCCGTCATCGAGTTCGCCCGTCACATCGCGGGGCTGACCGACGCCAACAGCACCGAGTTCGACAAGAAGACCCTGTACCCCGTCATCTATCTGATGAAAGAGTGGGTCAACGAACGCACCGGGGAGGTCGAACGGCGGGACGTGACCTCGGACAAAGGCGGGACCCTTCGACTGGGGGCCTATCCCTGCCGTCTCCAGAAAGAGACCTTCGCCTATGAAGCCTACGGACACGAGAATATTTCAGAGCGTCACCGTCACCGTTATGAGTTCAACAATGAATTTCTCGACATTCTCAGGAACAAGGGACTGGTGATCAGCGGCACCTCTCCCAACGGCGGGCTGGTGGAGATCGTCGAAATCCAGAACCATCCCTGGTACCTCGGTTGCCAGTTCCATCCGGAATTTAAATCCAAGCCCATGGCCCCCCACCCCCTGTTCGTGGATTTTATCCGCGCGTCCCTGAAAAAAGCCCGAAGTCAGTCATCATAGACAGACCCCGGCAGGGGCCCTGGTGCCCCTGCCGGATCGACACGCCTCTGCTTTGAATCACCGTTCCGTGAAGGAGAATACCATCCATGAAAGCGTCACAGTTGCGTAAAGGCCATGTGGTCAGTGTGAACGGTTCCCCGTTCCGTGTCCGCGATATCGAGGTGTCGACCCCCACCGCCCGGGGCGGAAACACCCTGTACCGGGTCAAATTCACCGGCGTCACCACCGGTCAGAATCTTGACCAGAGTTTCAAGAGTAATGACACCCTGGAAGAATTAACGCTGGACCGCCGTCCCATCACCTATCTGTACAGTGATCCGGACGGGTATCATTTTATGGATGCGGAGAATTTTGAGCAGTACTCGCTGGCTGTCGATCAGGTCGAGGATCAGAAGGACTGGCTGATCGAGAACATGGAAGGCCTTTTTGCCCTGCTTCTGGACGGACGCATCGTGGCCATCGAACTTCCCGCCGCCGTGGACCTGGACATTGTGGAGACGGCGCCGATGATCAAGGGGGCCACGGCCACCAGCCGGAACAAGCCGGCCACATTGAGCAACGGCCGGGTGGTGCTGGTGCCCGAGTATCTGTCCAGCGGAGAGCGGGTGCGGGTCAACACCGAAACCGGCAAGTTCATGTCACGGGTCAAATAGTTTCCATCCCTTTGGACTCTAAGGAAAGCAGGCGTTTTTTCAGGGCAAGACCTCCGGCATATCCCCGCAGATCCCCGTTTTTTCCGATGATCCGGTGGCAGGGGATGATGATTCCAATGGGATTGCGGGCAAGGGCCCCCGCCACGGCCCGGACCGCCGTCGGGCGTCCGACGGCACGGGCCAGGTCCTGATACGACATCGTTTCACCGTAGCCGACGTGGGCCAGGGCCGCCCAGACCATCTGCTGAAAATCCGTGCCCCGGGGCGCGAGGGGAAAGGACCAGTCGGGCCGCCGGCCGTTCAGGTAGGCCGATAAGGCCCGTCGAACCGGGGCAAGGGCGGCTTCATCCCTGATCGCAGGCTCCGGCAGGATGATCCCGGAGCCGTTGGACCGGTATTCGAGCCGGGTCAGGGCGCCGTTCTCGTTCATTACGAGAAGAAAGCCCCCCCAGTCGTTTTCCATCAGATCATACCGCACCATGGTCCTCATCGACGGTGCGTGAGAACCGTTTCTCATAGATCTTGTCCGTCTCGTCGACGACATGGGCATGCAGACTCCTGAACTCGTCGATCAGACGTCTGGCCAGATCGGTCAATTGGGAACCGCCCCCGGCGTCACCCCCGGTTTTGCGGTTCAGCAGCGGCGCCCCCAGCCCTTCCTCGGTGGCCTTGATCTTCCCCCAGAGTCCGCGGTAACTCATTTTCAACTCTTTGGCGGCGGCGTTGAGCGACCCGCAGCGGTCGATGGCCACCAGCATGCGCAGCCGTCCCAGCCCGAAAATCACATTCCCCTGATCATCCTCGATCCAGATTTTCGAACGGATATGGTAGTTTTGTGGTCGCTCTGCCATGACGTCATCCTTTCATTTCCGAAGGACTATGGCAAAAAAAACGCCGTGGCTCAAGGGTTTTGTGGACCGCGTCAGAGCGCCCGGCCGATGGGGCCGGGCGCTTTCGGTTTTTGATTCCGATACCGAGTGAGGCGGCAGGGGTCAGGGTAAGATGCGTTTTACGAAGCCGTCAGGGTTTGAGCATGCGGGGCATAACCCTGAGCAGGCGGAGCCCGCCGGCCAGGCGTTTGCCGAGGCCTGTGCCGTAGAAAAAATGGACCGCGCCCTTGATGCCCTGGTAGATGGACGCATCGAAGGGGTGCCACCAGAGGTTTCTCCGGGCAGGCGGGGTATAGTAATCGTGCACCACCACCTGGGGATAGGTCATTTCCGCAAAGCCGATGTCGCCGTGGGTCCTTCCGCCGCCGGTTTCCTTGGGGCCGCCCCAGGGGGTTTCGGCCAGGCCGTGGCTCATCAGGTGATCGTTGACCATGGCCACGCCGGTTTTGATCTGCCGTGCCAGATTCTCGGCTTTTTTCCGGTCTTTGGACCAGACCGAGCAGGTCAGGCCCAGGTTGGAATCGTTGGCCAGCGTCACCGCTTCGTCCATGGTTTTCACTTTCATGACCCCCACCACGGGGCCGAAGGTCTCATCGTTCATCACCAGCATGTCGTGGTTGACGTCGGTCAGCACCATGGGGGCCACAAAATGGGAGGTGTCCCCCGTTTTGGGCATTTTGGCCTGGGCGTAGATCACGGCGCCTTTGGACAGGGCGTCATCCACATGCCGTTTGACCGTCTCCACCTGGCGAAGGGTGGTCATGGCGCCGATGTCGGTTGTGAAATCGGTGTCATAGCCCACCTTCAGGCGTTCGGTTTTCTGTTTGAGGATGGACAGGAACGAGGTGTAGACCGATTCATGGACGTAGATTCTTTCGACACCGCCGCAGGACTGGCCCGCATTCTGGAATCCGGCCCAGATGGCGCCCGTGGACGCCCGGTAAAGATCGGCGTCTTCACAGACCAGCATGGCGTCGTTGCCGCCCAACTCCAGGCAGACCGGGGTGAGGGTTTTGGCCGCCAGTTCGGACAGTTGCTTGCCCACGGAAACCGAACCGGTGAAGAACAGCTTGTCGATGCCGTTGTCGAGCAGGGCCTTGGACGCTTGGGAACCCCTCAGGTTCACGTAGGAAAACACGCCCTTGGGCAGACCGGCGGCCTCGATGCATTTGGCAAGGGCAAGACCGGCGAGCTGGGTTTCCGTGGCGGCTTTGAGAATCACGCAGTTCCCGGCCAGAAGAGCCATGATGACTTCGGAAAAGGGGATGGAGAACGGATAGTTCCACGGCGAGATAATGCCCACGACACCGTAGGGAACCCGGACGATCTTGCTTTTTTTGTTGATCAGGAGAAGCCCGCCGGGCATGAGGGATCGGTCCTTGAGAAAGGATTTGGCCTTGCGGCAGTAGTAGGCCACGGCGGCGACGGCAGGGAAAATTTCCGAAGCCAGGGCGTCGATGCGTGTTTTTCCGTTGTTCCGGGCCACGGCTTCGGCCAGCTCGTCCATGTGTGCAACCATGTACGGCCGGATCTTGGCGATCATGGCGACGCGCTCTTTGACCGATAGGGCCTGCCAGGCGGGCTGGGCGGCCCGGGCGTCTTCGATAAAGCGGGCCACGGTTTCGGGGCTGTGGATCGGCGAGTAACCGATGATTTCGGATGTGGCGGGGTTTACACACGGGGTCGTCTCGTCCGATGACAGGGGGGCGTTCTGGTACATGGGGACTCCTTTATGGATGAAGGGAACGAATTGTCGACAATCGATTTTGATTCAGGTAACACACACCCATCCATTGTGTCAAGAATGACATAATGGATGGGTGTAAAAAAACGGTTGGGATAAGGGGAGGGGCGCTCAGCCGTGGCGTCGGGTGATTTTCTCGAACATCACCACCAGCCCGGCGGAAAGGGTGTACAGCGACCGGATGGGGAGCTTCTCTTCGACCCGGGCGTCGAAGAACACATTTAAGTCGGAGCCCATGCCTTCATCGGGTTTCCAGTAGCAGATCAGGACCGGCACCGTTGGAAAGGGGTGAAGCACCAGAGAGATGTCCGATTCGTAATGGTTGTCCACCTTTTTCCCGTTGAACAGGCGCACCAGGTCCTCGAACAGCTCGGTGTGGGTGTCGGCAATGGCTTTCAGAGGTTTTTCACAGCGCTGGTCGAACAGACGGAAGCCGTCTTTGCCGCCGGGCAGCTCCCGGTAGGGCACCCAGTTGCCCGAAAGACCCGTGTGCCGTGCGTTTATGACATGCTGATAAAAGGGCACGGCAAACCAGTGATTGATGTGGATATCGGTGATCAGCCGTCCGTCTTCGGTCAGATGCACTTCCTTGCCCAGACATCGGACGGTCAGGCGGCCGTTTTCGAAGGTTCCGCCCACGGCATCGGCCCGTTCGGCCAAATCGATATCCCGGATTTTCATTTTCAGTTCGTCCATCAGGGCAAAGAACCCGTCGTCTCTTGGGGTGAAGGCCGTTTCTTCCGATGCGTGGGCCGCGATGACCGAAGGGGGGAGTTTCGGGCAGTCGGACAGCTTCATTTTGCCGGTAAACACCTCGGCCGCGAAGGCCATGCAGGTTTTTTGGTTGCACCTTCGGCAGTTGGACTTGTCGAGCAGTTTGAAGATTTCCATGAGGTTCTTGAACTGTGCCATGGTACCTCCTTGCAGGATTGCGTTATTTTTTTCAGGCATTATAACCCCCTGACCCGCCGAAAGGTCAAAGAAAAAACAGGTCCGAAGGGTGTCAAATGAAAAAAACGCATTATATTGTGGTCCGGTCATCCGGCGTAACGGCCGGTGAAACCCTTTGCAAATCAAACGGGTCTGTGCTTGAACGGGCAAGACATCTTTTTTATGTGACTGACGGGGAAAACACGCATGGCGGATTCGAAAAAACCAAAAGGACGTCCGGAGACCGAAACCGAGATCATCCTTGAAAGCATCTCCGACGGGGTGTTCACCGTGGATCATGAATGGCGGATCATGAGTTTCAACCGTGCCGCCGAAGAGATCACCGGCATTCCCCGGAACGAGGCCATCGGCCGTTACTGCTGGGAGGTGTTCCGGTCCAACATGTGCGAGAGGGACTGCGCGCTCAGGAAAACCATGAAAGAGGGGCGGGCCTTTGTCAGCAGTTCCACCTATATCATCAACCGGGACCGGAAACGCATTCCCATCACGGTGTCCACCTCCCTTTTGCGGGACCAGAAGGGAAAGGTGCTGGGGGGCGTGGAAACCTTCCGGGACCACAGTCTGGTCGAAGAGCTTCGCAAGGAGCTGACCTCGCGGTTTCAACTGGGGGACATGGTCAGCGGTTCCGAGGCCCTGAAAAAGATCTTCGCCATCCTGCCCCAGGTGTCTGAAAGCAGCAGTACGGTGCTCATTCAGGGTGAAACCGGAACGGGCAAGGAACTTCTGGCCCGGGCCATCCATGATCTCAGCCCCCGGAAAGACAAGCCCTTTTTTGCCATCAACTGCGGGGCCCTGCCCGACACCCTTCTGGAATCCGAACTGTTCGGTTATAAGAAAGGCGCGTTTACCCACGCGGAAAAGGACAAGCCCGGCCATTTCGCCCTGGCCGAAGGCGGCACGATCTTTCTCGATGAAATCGGCGACACCAGTCCGGCCTTTCAGGTCAAGCTTCTGCGGGTTCTGGAAGAGAAGGCCTATCTGCCCCTGGGCGGCCTGAAAAAGGAGAAAACCGATACCCGGATTATCGCGGCCACCAACCGGGATCTGGCTGCCATGGTCGAGGCAGGGGATTTCAGACGGGATCTGTATTACCGCATCAATGTGGTTCGCCTGTTTCTGCCCCCCCTGCGTGAGCGCATGGAAGACATCCCCCTTCTGGTCGAACGGTTCATCGCCAAAATGAACCGGATCAGGGGCTCCTATGTGAGCGGCCTGTCCCATCCGGCCCTTGCCCGTCTGATGGCCCACGATTATCCGGGCAACATCCGGGAACTTGAAAACATCATCGAACACGCCTTCATTCTCTGCTCCGAGGGGGAAATCGAACTTCGCCATCTGCCGGCGGCCTTTGCCGACAGCCCCATGCCCGATGCGCCGAAGGTGTCGAGCGACCCGGTCCGGGCCGCCGAAACCGACCTTCTGATCCGCACCCTCACCGAACACGGCAACAACCGCCAGGCCGCCGCCCGGGCCCTGGGCATCAACAAGAGCACCCTGTACCGCAAAATGAAACGTCTGGGCATTCCTCTGCCCGAGGGCGACGGACGGTCTCAGTGACCGGTCCATGCCGTCGCGTTATTGCCCCGTAACCGGCGCATATCCGATGCATTTGTGCGACGGTGACTGGTTGGTTTTGTTTTACCTCCCGCAATCATTTCTTGCATAACATTCTTTAATCAAACGATTTGTTTTCGATTTGACCGGAGCACCCCCTTTTCGGCACGGTTGTCGCATGGTGGGATAGCGGTTGCGCCCTGACCGGCGGACCGGAGACCCGGACCACGGCAAATAAATGCCGGGGCCGGTTTAGTGTTAACTGGAATCGGCGGTATGATGAATGTGGCGTTTACAGTCTGGGAAGACCGGATTTCTCCGGTGTTCGATGCGGCTCATGATCTGATGGTCGCGGTGATTGACGATCGGTGTGTCCGTGAGAAGCGTTTTTTTTCCTTTGATCCCAATCGGGTGGCCACATTGATCGGCATGCTTCGGCACGATGCGGTGGATGTCCTGGTCTGCGGTGCCATTTCCGAAACTCCGGCCCGGCTGATATCGGAAAGCGGCATCCATCTGATTCCCTTTATCTCCGGAAATGTGGATCGTGTCCTTGCCGCCGTTGCAACGGGTCGCCCCCTGACGCCGGTGTTTCTGATGCCGGGCTGCGGTCGGAGACGGCCGATGTGCGGCCGAAGGGCCGGATGCCCCCGGGTGGCCGTTGACGGCCGTGAGGGGAAAGAACGAGGCACGGGACCGGGCGGAAATATAAAAAACAAGGCCTGACGGGTCATTAACGACGGTGAAGGACGGATAAAACGGTGAAGATGACATTTCTGCTGGTCTGTGACGGACCGGAAAAACTCAAGGGATTGGAGGCGGGCCTGACGGGTCTGGCCGACACAAAGGTTGTGCGCATGGATTCAGGGTCGACGGTTCTTGCGGGCCTCGAAAACAAGACCCTTTCGGCGGACCTCTTCGTGGTCGACGACACCGTGGGCGGCCTGCCGGGTATGAAACTGATCGAACAAATGGTGGCCGTCAATGCCATGGTCAACACGGCCCTGGTCAGCGACCTCTCCGATGAGGACTTTCACGAATACACCGAGGGACTCGGTATCCTGATACGTATCCCCAAGGACGCCAAACCGGCCGATGCGGCCCGTGTGGCCGAGCACCTGGGCAAGGTACTGAGCCTTTATCAACAGATGGGGTCATAAGGAAAACGTCATGAAGATCAGTGTTGCAAGCGGTAAGGGAGGGACGGGTAAAACCACGGTGGCCACCAATCTGGCCTTCTCCCTGGGCAAACGGGCCATGATTCTCGACTGCGATGTGGAAGAACCCAATGCCCATCTTTTTTTAAATCCGGTCATCGAGACGTCGGAGACGGTGTCGGTCACGGTGCCCGAGGTCAACATGAGCCGATGCACCCTCTGCCGGAAATGCGCAGAGATCTGCCGGTTCCGGGCCATTGCCGTGGTGGGAAAATCCGTGGTGGTGTTCCCCGAACTCTGCCACAGCTGCGGCGGCTGTTTCGAAGTCTGCCCGGAAAACGCCCTGAACGAGGGGTCGCGCGAACTCGGACAGGTGGAAGCGGGCCGGGTCGATGGCCTGAATTTCGCCATGGGCTGCCTGAGGGTGGGGGAAGCCATGAGCCCGCCTCTTATTAAAAATGTGCTGGCCCGGGTCCAGGAGGATCGCATCAACATCATCGACGCGCCGCCGGGAACGTCCTGTCCGGTGATCGCCGCCATGAAGGGATCGGACTTCGTGCTGATGGTCACCGAGCCCACCCCCTTCGGGCTCCATGATCTGGTACTCGCGGTGGAGGCGGTCAAGGTGCTGGGGCTGCCCCACGGGCTGGTGATCAACCGGGCCGACATGGGCGATGACCGGGTCAGGAATTACGCGAGGCAGGAAGGGATTCCCATTCTTCTGGAGATCCCCTATGACAGAAACATCGCCGAATGTTATTCAAGGGGTGTGTTGATCGCCGAAGAATGGCCCGAGTGGAAAGAGATCTTTCAGGAAGTGTTTCAGAAAATTCAATCGTGTCTGCTGTGACACGGACGGTGCGGGTGTAAGTTATGCAGGAAATCAGAGAGTTGGTTGTCATCAGTGGTAAGGGCGGGACGGGCAAGACCAGTCTGACGGCGGCCTTTGCCTCGCTTTGTCAAAACAGTGTGCTGTGCGATGCCGATGTGGATGCGGCGGACCTTCATCTCCTGATGGCGCCCGAGGTGCTGACCCGGACGGATTTCAAGGGCGGCTTCGAAGCGCACATCCGCAAGGACGACTGCATCGAGTGCGGCCGGTGCCGGGAGCTGTGTCGCTTCGACGCCGTTTCCGAGGACTATGTCATCGACCCCATCGCGTGCGAGGGCTGCGGGGTCTGCGTGGATTTCTGCCCGGAGAAGGCCATTGATTTTCCGGAAAAAACATGCGGCGAGTGGTATCTGTCCAACACCCGCTTCGCTCCCATGGTCCATGCGCGGCTGGGTATCGCCGAGGAAAATTCCGGCCGTCTGGTCAGTCTGATCCGTCAGCAGGCCAGAGTCTATGCCGAGACCCACGGCCGGGATCTGATCATCACCGACGGCCCTCCGGGTGTGGGATGCCCGGTGATCGCCGCCCTCAGCGGAGCCACCGCCGTGTGCATCGTTACCGAGCCGACGGTGTCGGGTCTTCACGATATGGAACGGGTGGTCCGTCTGGCGGCCCATTTCAAGATCCCCGGCATGGTTCTGGTCAACAAATGCGACCTGAACCCCGACATGACCGCAAAGATCGAAGCCCTGGCCAAGGAAAGAAACATCACCCACCTGGGAAATCTTCCCTATGATTCGTTTTTCACCAAGGCAATGATCGAGGGAAAAACCATCATGGAATACGGGGAGGATTCCGATATGAAGAAAAACGTACGATTGATCTGGAATAAAATCATGGTGTCTCCCGCGCTGAATTCGAAGGGGATCATTGATTTCAGGCAGGTCATCAAATAACGGCCGTGGCCGCCTTGTAAAGCGCCCGGCCTGCAACGACGAATGAAAGACGTTTGACGCGGTGCGACCGTCGTCTTTCATATAAACACAAACAAGGAGATGTACGAAGTATGATAAGCGGAAGAATTGCAGTTCCCTCCATGAACCCCGGGGGACTCGACGGGATGAGAGCCGGCCATTTCGGCCACTGTGACGTGTTCACCCTGATCGATGTGAAAGACGGTGAAATCATCGAAGTGAAAACCATCGACAACATGGAGCATGTTCAGGGCGGGTGCATGGTGCCCGTGAACCTTCTGGCCGGCCACAAGGTCAATTACCTGGTGGTGGGCGGTATCGGCATGCGTCCCCTGATGGGTTTCAAACAGGTGGGCATCGAGGTGTTCCACGATGACCAGCGTCCGGAAATCCGTCCGGTGGTGGAAGACTTGATTGCCGGGAAACTTTCCATGATCCGTCAGGATCAGGTCTGCGGCGGCGGTGGCGGCCGTTAAAACCCCATCCGAGGGAGGTGCAGCATGAAAATTGCGATCACATCACGGGGCAAAGACCTGGACGCCCAGGTGGATCCCCGTTTCGGTCGGGCCGCCTACATTGTCCTGGTGGATTCCGATACCCTGGCCTTCGAGGTCATCGACAATTCTGAAAATCTCAATGCCTTCAAGGGTGCGGGGATCCAGGCGGCTACCCTGGTCAGCGACAAGGGGGCCGAGGTTCTTCTGACCGGGCACTGCGGTCCCAACGCCTTCAAGGCCTTGGATGCCGCCGGCGTCAAGGTGGCCAACGACGCCCAGGGAACCGTCCGGGACGTGGTGGCCGCGTTCAACGAAGGCAGGTTCACCTACGCCACGGAAGCCGATGTGGACGGCCACTGGTAACAGATAGACGGTTTGGGGCGGCGGACGGGCAGTTGGGATAAAACCATAAGACGATCAGGGACATGACCTGTCCTGCCGCCGCCCCAATTTTGAGGGCTTCGAAAAATGTCCGATATCTGCGTTACGCGTCAGCCCTCGTCACTGCGGCGTACCCTCAGTACGCCTCATTCCTCGGCCTTCGCAAGCCTTGATCTCGAACATTTTTCGAAGCCGTCTAAATATTGACATTTGATGAGACCCTCAATGTTCACCCCAGGGCAGGGACGCCGTTTCTGCCCGACAACCGATGAAAGGACCGGATCGATGAAAAAAGTTGCAGTGGTTGGTTGCGGCTCGTACATGGACAGCGGATACGGATGCCCCGGCGAATGGCGTTGCCTCAAGGCCGCCGCCATGGGCGAGGGAACCTTTGATGAACCCAAGGCCGTGGTGGCCTTCGTGAAATGCCAGTGTCCCGGCCGCAGCATGGTGGCCAATACCGGCATGGCCGTCAAACTTCTCGAGATGAAACCCGATGAAATTTATCTGAGTTCCTGTATGGTTAACGCCAAACCGGGTTGCCCCTACAGCACCCCCGAAGAAAAAGCCGCCATGATCGAAGGAAAAACCGGCATCAAGGTGACGCTGGGCACCCACGCCTACCCCTGATGCTTTAGAAAAGGCCCTATTCACTTGAGAAAATGGTAAATCATTATGCCGATTTATGACTTCATGTGCAACGACTGCGGAAAACTCTCGGAGATTCTTGTGACGTCGGCCGATCAGGAACCGGTCTGCCGGTTTTGCGGCGGACGGAAGCTGGAAAAACGCATGTCCGCCCCCTCGTCCTACACCGGAAGCCGGTCCATGCCGGGCCCCGGTGACACGGCCTGCTGCGGGTCCTCTCCGGACAAGGCGGCAGGCTGCGCCGGACCGGGCAGCTGTTGCGGTCGGACCCAGGGCTGGTAAGTCAGACGGGTGCGGCTCTTTTGTAACATGGGGAGTCTCTTGATCTGATCCACGTTGTTCCGGAAGCGTCGCGCCCGAATCATATCATCGCTTCGGCGAAGGTCCGGGGATCGAAATCCTGGAGGTCGCCGATCTGTTCTCCCACCCCCACATACTTGAGCGGTACATTCAGGGTATGGCTGATGGCAACGGCAATACCGCCTTTGGCCGTACCGTCCAGCTTGGTCAGGGCGATGCTGCTGATGCCGATGGCCTCATTGAACAGTCTGGCCTGCTGAAGGGCGTTCTGGCCCGTGGTGCCGTCTAAAACCATCAGGGTTTCATGGGGCGCACCGGGGAGTTTGGCGGCCACGGTGCGCTTGATCTTTTTCAGTTCTTCCATCAGGTTGACCTTGGTATGCAGTCGTCCGGCCGTGTCGATGATCACGATATCCACATGGCGGGAAAGGGCGGCCTCCATGCCGTCGAAGGCCACGGCGGCCGGGTCGGAGTTGTCCTTGTGGCGTACGATGGAGGCGCCGGAGCGTTCGGCCCAGATGCCCAGCTGTTCCGATGCGGCGGCCCGGAAGGTGTCGGCGGCCACGATCAGCACCGATTTTCCCCGGCCGACGAACCGGGCGGCCAGCTTGCCGATGGTGGTGGTCTTGCCCACGCCGTTGACGCCGACGACCATGATCACATGGGGGCCCGAGGGCGGAAGACCGGCTTCGACCTGGCCGACGTTGAGCATGGAAAAAATCTCTTCGCGCATGGCCGTTTTCAGATTCTCGGCCGAGGTGATGAACGAGGACCGACAGGACAGGTTTTCGATCAGTTTCATGGACGTTTCGACCCCCACGTCCGAGGTGATCAGCAACTCCTCCAGTTCTTCGAGCATGGCGTCATCGAACCCTGTCCCCCCCAGAAACAACTTGTCCACCCTGGCCGACAGGGCTTTGCGGGTCTTTGCCAGGCCGCTTCGGATCGTGCCGATCATTCCGGCCGGGGCGTCGGCTTTCGGGGGCGCAGGGGCCGGTTCTTCAGCCTGAGCCCCCGACTCGGGCGTGCCTTTCGCCGGTCGGGGGGCCGAGGGCCGGGGCTGTGCGGCCGTTTTTTTTCGGGCGGCCTTTCGCCGGAGGACGATCCACAGTAAAACGAGGTCGCTCAGCAGAATCAGGGCGATGATCCAAAGCAGCATCGTTTCGGGGACTCCCGTCAGGGCTGAAAGTCGGGTCAGAAGGGGTGCCGCCGCCGCCGTCACGGTGTCGGCCGTCTGTGTGATAGACGCGGTCAGCTGTTCGATGAGCCGAGCTGGTTCGATAGTAGTCATGGGGTATCCTTACAAAGGTTCTCAATCGGTGATCCCGGGGATCGATAACGCAAGAACCTATGACAGCTTGGCCGATTAGTCAACAGGGCGCTTTCGAAAAAATCAAGGCATTCGGCGGTTTGAGCGTATGTTTCATCCGTTGGTTCAGGCCACCGCCGCCCGATCCTGTTCCGGGTCGGGCAGGCCCGAGAGGTTCACCGAAACGATTTTGGACACGCCTTTTTTCTCCATGGTCACACCGAACAGGATGTCGGCGAACTCCATGGTCAGCTTGTTGTGGGTGATCATCAGGATCTGGGACTGTTTTCCGATGTGCCTGACCAGGGCGTTGAAGCGCATCACGTTGGCGTCGTCCAGGGGGGCGTCGATCTCGTCCATGATGCAGAACGACGAGGGCTTGATCAGGAAGATGGAAAAGACGAAGGCAATGGCCGACAGGGCCTTTTCCCCGCCGGACAGCAAAGACAGCCGGGTGAGCCGCTTGCCGGGCGGCTGGATCATCAGCTCCACGCCCGTGGTCAGGGGCGAGGACGGCTCCGTGAGAACCATCCTGGCCGATCCCCCCTCGAACAGGGTGGGAAACAGTTCGCCCAGTTTGTCGTTGATCAGGTTGAAGGTTTCGAGGAACCGTTCCTGGGAGACCCGGTTGATTTTGGCGATGATGGCTTCGAGGTCGGAAAGGGACCGTGTCAGGTCGTTCTGCTGGTCGATCAGGAAATCGTAGCGGGTTTTCAGTTCCTCGAATTCGGAAATGGCCGACAGGTTCACATCCCCCAGCTGGGTGATTTTGCGGGTCAGATCCTTGAGCTCCGTTTCCATGGCCGTGATGTCGAAGGCGGAAAGCGAGGCCGTGTCGACCTCCTTTTCCTCGAATTCCAGGCTGTACTGGTTGATCCGGTGATGGTATTTTTCCTCGATCCGGGCGGTGAGGCTCTCCCGCTTGAGCCGGAGCTGGGACAGTTCAAGCTCTAAGGCCTGAAGCCTTCCGTTGTCCCGGTCCCGTTCCTTGAGCCGTTCCGCCCTGAGGCGTTCCTTCTCCCTCCGAGAGGCTTCGATGGCCGCAAGGCCGTTTCGGGCCACCCGGTCCTCCTCGGCCGTCCGGGCAAGGTCTTTGGCCAACTGATCCAGCAGGCCCCGGTCCGCATCCAGGGTCCGGCTGATCTGCTCCGATCGTTCCTTCTTTTCAAACATCTCCTGCTCGAGCCTTGATTTCCGTTTCTGTCCTTCAAAAAGAAAGCCCTCCAGGCGCTTGAGGGAGGTGCGGTGGTTGTCCCGCCTTGCGGCAAGGGAGGTGATGCGGACCTGTAGATCAACCACGGCCTTGTTCCGGGCTTCGAGAAGGCTGCTTACGTCGGTCACCGTTGCGGCGGATGATTCCAGGCGGCCTTCGATCACCCGGATATCGTCCCCGATATGCTGGAGACGGTCCGACAGTTCGCTGATTTCCTGCTCGATATCCTCCCGTTCACCGGCCAGTTGTTCCTGCTCCAACTCAAGAACCGTCCGACGCTTTTTGGCCTGTTTGAGGGTCTCCTCACTGAGAAGCTGGGCTCTTTCCGCCTCCTGTTTTTCGGTTTCGGCATCGTTCAGTGCGTCGCCAAGGCCCTGTTCCTCAGCCCGCAGGGCCGACATGGCCTGATCCAGCCTGTCGAGGTCCTGCCTGAGATCCCGCTGCCGGGCCTCCATGGAACGGATGAGGGCTTCGAGTTCCTCAATTTCCTGCTTTTTATGAAAAATCGAGTTGTCTGTGTCCCTGCTGCCGCCGATGATCAGTCCCCGTTCGGTGATCAGATCACCATCCAGGGTCACCCGGGGGCCCCGGTGATCCGGAAGGGACAGGCCCGCCGCAAGGCTTGGAACCACGAGGGCATTGGCCAACAGAGTCCGGGCCAGATTCCGGTCATCGTCGTCAAGGTCCATGTGGTCGATCAGAGACGTGCACCCCTCAGGCACCGGGGACGCGGGCGGCGGGCGAAGACCCAGGCGGACAAGGAAGCCGCATTGTCCTTCCCGCTGTGTCCTGAGATGATCGATCAGGTCCAGGGCTTCTTCAGGGGCATCAACCAGGACCGCCTGAAGGGCCTCGGCGAGGACGGCTTCGGCGGCGGCTTCGTACCCCGGTGCAGGGCGGAGACGTTCGGCAACCAGACGTTGCGCCGAGACGTTTCCGTCCTTGTTGAGCGTCTTCATCACCGTCTTCACACCCTTCTGGTACCAGCCGAACTGGTCGTGGATGGCCGCAAGGGTCGTGTACCGTGAACGGTGGCCGCTGTGTTCCATGTCCAGTGTTCTTAACGCGGCACGCCGGTCGGTGTGGTCGGCTGCATGCCGGGCCAGTTCCCCCCGAACTCGATCCCGATCCCGGCTCAGATCCCGGAGGGTCAGTCGGAGTTCTTCCAGGGCCAGATCGGCCTGCTTTTTCTCGTTTCGGGCCTCGTCGAGACGTCGGGACGAATCCAGGAAATCCTCGTCGATGCGTCGCAAGCGCCGGTCCAGATCGATTTCCCGCTGGCGTGCGTGATCGAGAATGCTGCCCGCCCGGGCCTGGTCTCCGGCCAGCACCATGTGCTGCCGGTGCAGGTCTTTGACGCTTTTCTCCAGGTCCTGAAGCTGTGTTTTCAGAGTGTCCCGGGCCTCCCGCTCTCCGGCCAGTTCGCTTTCGGCCCGGATCAGGTCATCGTCGAGGCCCTCATGGCTGCTTCGGGCCTGTTCGATTTCCCGGGCCAGTTCCTGATTTTTTCGATCCAGCTCTTCGGCGTGGGCTTCGGCGTCGATCATTTCCCGACCCAGCCGGTCGATGTCCCGGGTCAGATGCTCCCGGTCGTTTTCTTTTTTGTCGACGGCACGCTGGAGGTCGAAACGCTGCTGCTCCAGGTCTTCGATGATCTCCCGCTGCCGGGCGGCGTCCCGGGCGATGCCCGAAAGGCGGGCATCTATCTCGATCAGTTCCCGGGATCGACGTTCCTCCGCCTCGGACAGGTCGGCGCAGGCCGTCCGTTTGGCGGAGATGTCCCGGCTGTACCGGTCGAAATACCAGAGGGCGATGCGGATATCCAGGTCCCTTGCCCGGCTCCGGTATTCCTTGAATTTTTTGGCTTTGGCGGCCTGGCGGTCCAGGCTTTCGATCCGGCGTTTGAGTTCGGTGATGATGTCGGACAGCCGAAGCAGGTTTTCTTCGGTGCTTTTGATGCGGGAGAGGGTTTCTTTTTTTCGTTCCTTGAATTTGGTGATGTCGGCGGCGTCTTCGATGAAGAAGCGCCTTTCCTCGGGCCCTGCGTCGGTCAGTGCCCCGATGTTGCCCTGCTGAATGACCGCAAAGGAATGCTTCCCCGATCCGCTGCCCAGGAACAGGTTGTGGATGTCCTTGAGGCGGCAGGGCTGCCGGTTGATCAGATAGGCGCTTTCCCCGGACCTATAGATCCTTCGGGTGATCATGATTTCCGTGTAGGGGTTCATCGTCGATTCGGCGGCGTCGCCCCCGCTGTTGTCAATGGTCAGCGATACCTCTGCCATGTTCAGAGGCTGTTTGCCGTCGGCCCCGGCGAAAATCAGATCCTCAACGGCTTTGCCGCGAAGCTGCTTGACGCTTTGTTCACCCATGACCCACCTGAGCGCATCGACGATATTGCTCTTGCCGCAGCCGTTGGGACCCACCACGGCGGTGATGCCCCTTGGAAACACAAGGGAAACCTTTTCCTGGAAGGATTTGAAGCCGGCGATGTCGAGTTTGATCAGACGCATGGGCAACGGGCCTTTGTCCCGGTCGGGTGACGGATGACGGTCGGGGCGGCGGACCCCCTGGGGCTCCACCCTGAATTTACACTTCTCATAACATGGGACGCCCGACTTGTAAAGCCGGGGATGCTTTTAAGAAAAAAGAGCTGAATCAAGTAGTTATCATTGATCGTGGGGGCCTGTTTTCTATTGACAAACGCCGCGACTTCACATATTGAGTAGGGCGAAAATGGGGAGGGTTGACCACGGTGTCCCGCCTGTCTGTGTGGAAGGTCGTGCCGCATATCGACCGCGATGCCCCGCCGACGAATCGTAAATGCCGGAAAACCATTGAAACGCGAAACGAAACAGGACAAGTCCCGTCATCTGAGCCCCGAGGACCGGGACAAGTATTTTAAAAAGCACATGCAGGGTGCGGTGGTGCGGAGTTTTGGCGGTCTGATCATGATCGGGTTCGCCCTGGCCCTGTACCTGACCGGCTGCGGCAGTGTCCAGGCCTTTGTCGGCGCCGTGATCAGCGGTTTTTTCGTGATTCTGCTCAATTTCCCGGCCTTGTTCGTTATCGAACTGATCCGCAACCGCCTCCTGTTCGATCTCGTATCCTTTCTGATCAATGTGGCCGAAATCGTGGGCTACACCGCCGTCATCTATTTTCTCGGCGATATCCGGGCCGCCTTCCTGGTCCCGGTATACACGGCCCTCATCGCCTATGTCGGGGTCATCGCCCCGAAACGCTATCCTTATATTATCGCCGTCACCTCGTCGGTGGCCTTCGGCGTCATGGTCATCGCCGTGAATCTGGGTATTTTGCCGCCCCAGAATCTGGGGCATCCCACCGGGCCCGGATGGGTCTACGAAACCTGGGTGATCATCATGGTGACCTCCGCCCTGCTCGGAGTGGCCGTGATCACCAGCTATTCCTCGGGCATTCTCAAGGCCGTCCGCAACGACCTGATTCAGAAAAACCGTGAACTGGAACAGTCCCGCCAGGAACTCCGGCTTTACAGCGACAGCCTCGAGCAGAGTGAATGGAAATACCGGCGGGTGTTTGAAAGCATCCAGACCATTTACCTGGAAGTGGAAAAGGACGGCACGGTCATTGAAATCAGTCCGTCGGTGAAAACGGTACTCGGACTCGACCGGGAGACGCTCATCGGATCGTCGATCTTCAGCGGATCTTACCCGGACCCCGCCGAGATAAGGGCCCTGTTCGATGAGACGCTGGCCGCGGGGCAGGTGAGGGACCGGGAGGTCCGGTTCTGCAATACGGACGGCACGGTGCATCATCTGACCGTTTCGGCCCGTCTGGTGGCCGACGACTATAGGCCCGAGGGGCGGCTGGTCATCGATGCCGGCGACGTCACGGCCCGAAAGAAGGCGGAAATGGCTTTGAGGGAAAGCGAGGAGCGGTATCGCATGCTCATCGAGGAGCTCAAGGACGTGGTGTTCATCGTCACCCCCGAAGGGTTCATTGAATTCACCAGCGCGGCGTCCATAGCGTTTGGAGGTTATCGGCCCGAAGACGCCCAGGGCAAGCACGTCAGTGAATTCATCGCCGATGATGAAGGCATCGAGCGGGCCGTTATGCTGCTTCTGGAAATGATGACCCACAAGAAACCGGTGGAATGCGAATTTATCTACAAACCCCTTGTCAAAAAGCCCTTTTATGTCGAGGTTTCGGCCACGCCCATTTTAAAAGAGGGCGAGGTGGCAGGGGTGCTGTGCATCATGCGGGACATTTCCCACCGCAAGCTGACCGAAGAACAGATCCGTCTGCTCACCCAGGAACTGATGAATATCCAGGAAAAGGAGCGCAAGCGCATCTCCTGCGATCTTCATGACGATGTGGCCCAGAATCTGGCGTCGCTGATGATATCCTGTGAAACCTTTTTCGACAACTACGACGACATCCCGCCGGATCTGACTAAGAAGATGAAAAGTTTTTCTTCCGTGCTCCGCCGATCGCTGACCTTTGTCCGGGATCTTTCCTATGAACTTCGGCCGCCGGGTCTTGATCAGCTGGGGCTGATCAAGACCCTGTCGCGCTACTGCGAGGACTTTTCCGAAAAGCATCTGCTCCGGGTGGACTTTTTTTCCGTGGGCATGGGGGGCATCGCCTTTGACGCCGATACGGAAATCAACGTGTACCGCCTGATCCAGGAGGCGCTCAACAATGTGAAAAAACATGCGGATGCCGGCCACGTGGTCATCAAGTTCGTGGCCTCGGTTCCCGATGTCATCATAAGGATCCAGGACGACGGCCGGGGCTTTGACGTGAACACCCGGCTGGCCCAGGCCATGGCAGAAAAACGCATGGGCCTCCACAGCATGACCGAGAGAGTCAATTTCATGAACGGTAAAATCCGCATCAACTCCAAACCGGGGGAGGGGACCACCCTGATCGTCACCATCCCCGGCGACCGGTTCCGGGTATGACCGATCGGTCCGTTTGGACTGAATCTTTTTCGTCCCTGCAGCCACTGGCGTCTTGACCGCAGGGCCGGGAATCCGTATGATACATCCATGACATGGGGGCCGGACCAGCGGTTTTCGCTTTTGCCCCGCCGTGTCGAACAATCGCCTCCCCGTTTTTTTCGTGCCTTTTGAACACCCCGATACGCCTTACAGATTGAGGAGTCATGGTCATGACCAGCGATGAAAAAACCAGAATCATGGAAGAGTTGTCGGAAATCGCCATTTCCGGCCTTCGGAGCGTGGTGGCCGACGGCCGCAAACCCACCCGGGATGCCCTGGTGGCCTATTTTGATGAAATGCCCGAAATTCAGAATTTTATCGATAAACGAGTGGGCGGAGGCGGCGCCCCTGCCGCCGAAGAGAACGAACGGCTGAAAACCCAGAAGGAAAAGCTGGCCCGGCAGCTGACCGCCGTGGAGGAACGGCTCGAAAAGCAGGACCGCATGTCCCGGCGCATCATGGTGTTTCTGGCCGAATGGATGAGAAACGATGCCGATGAGGCCATGGACCAGGCCGTCAGCCGGTTCAAGGAAGCCTTGAAACGGACCGATCCCGAGCTGATCGAAGAGGCCTTCAACGCCTTGAAGACCCTGGCCCTGCGTGGCGATATCGGTTCGGGTGAAAAACAGGAAAAGCCCAAAAAGTCCCTGGTGGGCCGCCTGATGGCCCGGGATTCGGCCGACGAGATCCAGGCCCGCTATATCGAACAGTTTCGGGTGATGTACCAGGAGATCATCAACGAACTGGGTCTTGACCTGGGGGTGGGCTTTCTGCCCAGGCTGCTCCATCTGGGACGACGGATCAACAGTTCCGTGACCTTCGAGGATTTTGCGACCCTTCGAAAAGATATTCTGGACCTGCTCCACGCCTACATCGAAACGGTCTCCACGGACCGCGAGAGCACCGCCGAATTCATCCGGGACATCGGACGAAAACTGGTGGAGGTGGAAAAAGACCTGATCCGGACCTTCGGCCTGACCGACGAGGTCCTGTCGGACAACACCCGCTTCGGAAACGCCCTGATCGACGACCTCAGCGACCTTGAAACCACCGTGAACACGGCCGGCAAGCTCGAGGAACTCAAGGGGATGGTGACCAGTAAACTCAGTTTCATCAAATCCGCCGTCATGAAGAAAAAAGAGACGGACGGCGGCTACAAGCAGCGGCTGGACGAGGATATCCATGCCCTGAAAACCGAATTCGAAGGGCTGAAGAAAGAGGCTCTGGACGCCCGGACCCAGGCCGAGAAACTGGAACGGGAGGTGTTCACGGATCCCTTGACCGGCGCCATGAACCGCAGGGCCTACGAAAAACGGATCAAGGAGGAGTTCGACCGCTACCTGCGCTACAAGCGGACCTTTTCGACCCTTCTGTTCGATGTGGATCATTTCAAGAACTTCAACGATACCTACGGCCACGCCACCGGGGACACGGTGCTGATGGAAATCATCAAACGGGTCAATCCCCTGATCCGTGAAAGCGACATGCTTGCCCGGTACGGTGGGGAGGAATTTGTGGTAATTCTCCCTGAAACCGACCGGAAAGGGGCCCAGGAGGTGGCTGAAAAACTCAGGAAAACCGTGGAGAACATCGCCTTTATCCATCGGGACCAGACCCTTCGGATCACCATCAGCGTGGGGGTCGCCGAAGTCCGCGCCGAGGACCTGAATCCCCTGGACCTGTTCAACCGCATGGACGCGGCCATGTACGACGCCAAGGGAAAGGGCCGCAACACCGTGGCGGTGCGTTAGACGCCTTGTGTTTGCACTGTCTTTTTCATCCTTTGGTCTTGCATCCGTTTGTCTCTTTCTGCTATATCAACGAAAAAAATCGTGACCGTACCCTTGACCGATCCGGGATTCTCGATTGAATCACTATCAAATATTTTCTATCGCGGCCGTATGGAGGAACGCATGACGGATGGAACATCTGTGAGCCTGGAAGATCTGCTGAATCATGAGGATGTGCGTGACATCATCGGCGATGTCAGTCAGGAGACCCGGGAAAGGCGGGCCTTTGTCCCTCCGATCTGTGATGTGTTCTATACCCCTTACACCATCCTCCGGGATGACGATCGCTACCGTTTCGAGATCGATCAGGAAACCCGCAGGCAGCTCCCCCATATCATCGGCAACAAGGTTCAGTCGGTGATCGGGGTCGAATCGGGCGAGGGCGTTTCGCTGGAAGCCGTCAAGGAGAATATCTCGCGGGCCCGGACCATCGGCATCGTCTTTTCAGGCGGCCCGGCCCCGGGGGGGCACAACGTGATCGCCGGCCTGTACGACGCCGCCAAAAAGGCCAATCCCGCCAACACGATCCTCGGCTTTTACATGGGGCCCGACGGCATCATCGAGGGCAATACCGTTCCCATCACCCGGGAACTGGTGGACCGCTACCGGAATCTGGGCGGTTTTTCCATGATCAAGACCGGGCGGACCAAGATCGACACGGCGGAGAAGATGAGCCTGTCCCGGGAGACCTGTAAGAAGCTCGGGCTCGACGCCATCGTCGTGGTGGGCGGGGACGATTCCAACACCAACGCGGCCTTTATGGCCCAGGAATTCTACAATGACGGCATCCAGGTGATCGGTGTGCCGAAAACCATCGACGGCGATATTCAGGTCAAGGATGCCTCGGGGCAGGTGATCTGCGCCATGTCCTTCGGCTTCCATACCGCGGCCCGGTCCTTTGCCAAGAACATCAGCGATCTGTGTACCGACGGCAGTTCCGATGTCAAATACTGGCACGTGTGCAAGGTCATGGGTCGGGTGGCCAGCCACCTGGCCCTGGAGGTGGCCCTCCAGACCCATGCCAACCTGACCCTCATCGGCGAGGATCTGGCCGATTACATCGACGTCAAACGTATGAAAAAAGCCGAAGAAGCCGGCACGGTGGATTACACCGCCTACGGCATGACCCTGCGCCATCTGTCCCGGGTGATCTGCAAGGCCATCATGAAGCGGGCCGCCGTGGGCAAGAATTACGGCGTCATCGTGATTCCCGAAGGTCTTCTGGAGTTCATCGACGAGGTCCAGCTGTTCATCATCAAGCTCAACACCATCATCGCCGATTACAATGAGGATCATGACCGGGATTTCCACTCGACCTTTCCCCTGCTGGAAGACAAGCTCGAGTACCTTCGCCGCCTGGTGCGCGGCATCCGGAAAGACGGCCCCACCATCTGGAACGCCCGGGACGACGAGCTGTTCAACGACATCCCCAGTTTCTTCCAGGAAGGGCTCCTGATGGAGCGGGACAGCCACGGCAACTTCCAGTTCTCCCAGGTCCAGACGGAAAAAATCCTGGTGCAGATGGTTGAGGACTATCTGGAGATTCTCAAGGAAAAGGGCCGTTACAAGATGGGAATCAGCCATGAGTATTTCCGGGAAACCATGGTCCGGGCGGGCCTGGATCCCGACGTGATCGGACCCTCCATTTTCAGGAATTACAACGGCGAGCCCTTCTGTCTGGTCAAGGAGGACATTTTCACCCACAAGACCCTGAAAAAGGCCCTGGTTCGGGACAACATCATCGGCGAGGACGACAAGGTTCCTGCGGCGGTACTCAAGATCTACAACAAATCCGTGCCCAAACTGAAGGTCCAGTCCCATTTCTACGGCTACGACGGCAGGGGGGCGGACCCCACCCGGTTCGACTGCAAATACACCTACAACCTGGGCATGACCGTGTTCAGCCTGGTGGCCAACGGAGCCACCGGTCAGATGGCCGCCATTCGGAACCTGGAAAAGGATTTTTCGAAGTGGGAACCCATCGGCATTCCCATTGCGCCGTTGATGCATCTTGAAGAGCGTGGCGGGAAAATGACCCTGGTGCTTGAAAAGAGTCTGGTGGACCTAAACTCCAACGCGTTCCGGGTGGTCAAGGCGTTGCGGGACACCTGGCTGGCCGCCACCCCCGTCGAGGATCATTTCCGCAAACCCGGTCCCTTGCGCTTTACCGGCGCCAGTGAGGAGGATCGGCCCATGACCCTGGTCCTCAACGCCATCCGGGGATAGCGTCGTGAGGTCAACAGAACCTTATTGCGCGGTCGCCGTCAGGGCAGGGGGGTTACCGTGAAGGACCCCTCGCCGTCCGATTCCGCCCCCGCAGGTTTTTCCTCAATCCTAATATGCTCGTAAGGCTTCGGAAGAATGGCCGCGGCCGCGTATCCGTTGATTTTTGTTCCCGCCGCCACGGTTCCTTCAACCTCAAGCAAAGCCCGGGTTACGAGGGTGTTTTCCCAGGCTGTCAGGGCGGTCCGGTCCAGCATGAGCCGGGCGTGTGCCTCCTCCCGTTTCCGGATTTCCTCGGGAATGCCCCGGGCGTCTTCCTGAAGGTCCTTGAGTCTGTCCGAAAAGGTTCGGATCGAGTCCAGGGCCGACTGGTCCCGGGCCTTGAGTTCGTTTAGGTTTTTTTCCTCGGTGAGGGGCCGTTTGCGCCTCTGTTTCTTCTTCAGCTCGTCCACACGGATTTCGGTGATCCTTATGGCCTGCGCAGCCTTTTTATGAAAGGTGATCAGCGGGGCGATCTGCCGGCTGACCTTGAGCGTTTCGTCGGCCAGGGACGCGTTGGTTTTTTCCAGTTCGGCGATGACGTTCCGGTTTTCGTCGATGGCACGGTCCAGCCGTTCGAGGAGCGTCCGGGCATGGGTCGTAACACCCACGGTGATCTCGCAGGGCACGCTGGTCAGGGTGCCGATTCCCATGGCGCGGACCCCGGCGGCGGCGCAGATGGTGCCGGCCACGATTTTGCTTTTCCGGCATATGCAAACCCCGCTGCACACAATGACGGAGTCCATGATTTCCTGCTCAACGATGACGCTGCCGCAGGTTTCGATGCGGCTTCCCCGGATATATGCGGCCCGCACGTCCCCCTCGGCCCGGATGACGCTGCCGATGATTCCCAGGCCGGCGGTGACGCTGCCCACCACGTCGATGCGGGCGCCGCGGATTTCCCGGGCATCGAGATTGCCGCCGCCGATGGGGTATTCCCCGGTCAGGGTGCCGGAGGTCCGAAGACAGCAATCCCGTTCCACCGGACCGGTGCCCACGCCGTAATCCTTGTCGAAACGCACCTCGGGAAAGACAGACACCGTTCCCCGGACGGACAGAAAGGGTACGCCGGAGGTGGTGGCGAAAATTTTGAGCCGGTCCTCGAACACCTCGGCCCCCGGTCCGGTTCGGATGATCACGTCGTCGACGGGTGCGGCTTCGATGGGACGGCCGAAGACATCCACCCCGGAGTCGGGGGGGATCATCGGTGTTTTTTCGGCCAGAAGGTCGCCGTCGGACACCCGGGGCGGTTCGGGAATCATGATGCCACCCTCGGCCCTCACGTCGGTCAAGGGCCTTCTGGGATGACCCGCGTCGAAACGGTACGTCACCCGGGGCGCTTTGCCCGGGTCCGGGGGGGTGCCACGGGCGATGATGACGGGGCTGCCGCTGTCCGGATTCGCAAGGGCCGCCGTCAGGATGGATTCCCGAACCAGGCCGTGGACGATGCCCATGTCCCGGGCCAGGGCGACTGCCTCCGAAACGGACAGGGGGGCGGTGTTTTGTCGGGGCCGGATCAGCCGTGCCGTGAGGCGGTCGTCGGAAACCTCGATCCTCACGGTATCGGCGTCCTTTTCCCGTTGATCGCCCGCTTCCGTACCGGACGCCTGCCCGGCCCCGTCCTCCGTCGCCGGATGAATCAGGTCGAACAGGGCCTGCATGGCCTCGGCGCTGATCATGCCCGTTCGGACGAAAATGTCCTGGAGGGACGGGGGAATCCCCTTTTGTTTTTCCTCGTTCTGAATGTCGATGGCCTGCCGCAGCTGGTCTTTGGTGATGTAACCTTCTTTGACGGCCAATTTGGCAATCAGGGGCAGCGTGCGCCGGGTCTTGTCGGATTGGGTCATGGCGTCCACGGATAAGGGGTGTGGGTTAGTGACTGATGATCATGGAGGCGAGTATACCATGATCCGCTTAAAATGCAAACGGCCCTGCGGGATCAGGGCAGGGCGATCGCATGTCTGTTCATTAAAACACATGGGCCCCATATATTCATGCCGTTCACGTTTACGGTCACGCGCACGAGCACGTTTACGATGGCGGTGCCGGGCTGTGACAAACCATGCTTCCTTCGTGGTCTTCGTGTGCTTCAGGGAGCGCAGCGACCGGGTGGTTGAATGGTTTGACCTCGAAGCTCACGAAGAAGGAAAAGAGCCCCGGCCCTTTTCTGCCATGACATGCCCACAGGAGCCTTGCCGAGGGACATGCCCCGGCATGTCCGGCTTTTCTCCGCCTTTGTGCCTCTGTGAGAGCGGACGGTCTATGTGATTTCTCACGGAGACACAAAGGCACAAAGTGGGTGTCGTGTATTCAAGCGGTGTCTTTCCTGCCGGCATGATGCCTTGTTTAAGTCGACAGGATTGATCTCAGATCAATCCACGGAGATTCTCACAAAGGCCTTTTTTGCTTTTCTTCAAGGACACATCCATGCGATTGCCCGCCCTGCGGGATCAGTGCAGGGCCGTGGATTATGCCATCTTTTGGGGGATGTAGGTGCACAGGGGCTCTTCGGCCAGAAAGTCGCCGGTGGCTTCGAAGGCCCGGGCCCGGCAGCCCCCGCAGACCCGTTTGTATTCGCAGGCCCCGCATTTCCCTTTGAGCAGGTCGTAATTCCGCAGTTGAAGAAATTTTTCCGAATGGGCCCAGATATAATCAAAGGGCTTCTCGGTCACGTTGCCGCAGTCGGTGTGCAGGTAGCCGCAGGGCTGAACCACACCGGTGTGGGAGATGAAGCAGAAGCCGATGCCGCCCAGGCAGCCCCGGGTCACCGCGTCGAGGCCGTGGGAATCGAAGGTGATGGTCTTGCCCTCCTCACGGGCGCGCTGGCGCAGGATCCGGTAATAATGGGGGGCACAGGTGGCCTTGAGCTGGAGGCTGGTCTTGTCCCGCTGGTCGTAGAACCAGTTGAGGGTCTTCTCGTATTCCCGGGCCGTGATTTCCTGGTCGAGCATGTATTTCCCCCGGCCCGTGGGAACCAGGAGGAAGATGTGATGGGCGGCCGCACCCAGTTTTTCGGCGGTCTGGAGGATCAGGGGAATCTGATCCAGATTGGCCTTGGTGATGGTGGTGTTGATCTGAAATTCCAGCCCCGCTTCTTTGGCGTAGGCAATGCCCTGCATGGCGCCGTCAAAGGCCCCGTCCACACCGCGGAACCGGTCGTGGAAGGTCTTGTCGGCCCCGTCCAGGCTCACGCTGATGCGCTTGATGCCGGATTCGACCATTTTTTTGGTGTTCTCTCGGGTCATCAGGGTGCCGTTGACGGCCATGACCATCCGCAGGCCCTTTTGCGTACCGTACTCGGCAATGTCGAAAATGTCCGGGCGCATCAGGGGTTCCCCGCCGGTCAGAATGATGATGGGGTCGCCCACCCGGGCGATCTGGTCGAGGAGTTCGAAGGAGGCCTTCGTGTCCAGTTCCCCCTCGTAGGGGCCGTTGTCGGCGGCGGCGCGGCAGTGCACGCAGGACAGGTTGCAGCTTCGGGTCGTTTCCCAGGCCACCAGGCGTAGGGTGTCGTTTTTCGACTCCCGGCCCGGATGTCCGGGGTGCTTGGCATGGGGATGGGTCATAGCGTTTTCGTTCCGATTCACGTTAGGCGTTGAGTATCTTGGCCGCGTCCACGGCCGAATAGGTCAGGATCATGTCGGCCCCGGCCCGTTTGATGGAGGTCAGGGTTTCCATCATCACCTTTTCTCCGTCGATCCAGCCCATCTTCTCGGCCGCCTTGATCATGGCGTATTCGCCGCTGACATTGTAGGCCGCCACGGGCAGGTCGATTTCATCTCTGACCCGGCAGATGATGTCCAGATAGGACAGGGCCGGTTTGACCATGATGATGTCGGCGCCTTCCTCCACGTCCATGGCGGCTTCCCGGATGGCTTCCAGGGCGTTGCCCGGGTCCATCTGATAGGTGCGGCGGTCGCCGAATTTGGGGGCCGAATGGGCGGCGGCCCGGAAGGGGCCGTAATACGCCGAACAGTATTTCACGGCGTAGCTCATGATCGGCACCTGGGACAAGTCGTTGTCGTCCAGCGCTTCGCGGATGATGCCGACCCTGCCGTCCATCATGTCCGAGGGGGCCACCATGTCGGCGCCGGCCTTGGCGTGGGACACGGCGGTCCGGGCCAGAAGGTCCAGGGTTGAGTCGTTGTCGATGATGCCTTTGTCCACCATGCCGCAGTGGCCGTGGTCCGTGTACTGGCAGAGGCAGACATCGGTGATGACGGCCAGATCGGGCAGGGCGTTTTTTACCTCCTTGACCGCTTTCTGGACGATGCCGTTTGGCGCATAGGCCTGGGTGCCCAGGGGATCTTTTTTGTCGGGAATGCCGAAAAGCATCACGGCGGGAATGCCCAGGTCAAAGGCCTCCCGGGCCGTTTTTTTCAGGTTGTCGACGGACAGCTGGTAGTGCCCCGGCATGGAGGCGATGGGGTTTTTTACATCTTTCCCGCCGATGGCGAACAGGGGAAGAATCAGGTCGTTGACGGAAAGGACCGTCTCACAGATCATGCGCCGGAAGGCGTTGTTGGCCCTCAGTCGTCGGGCTCGGTATTCGGGGAAGAGCATGGTGCCTCCTTGGGGTCCATGATGAAAAGACCCGCAGGGCCCTTGCCGTGGGCAGGCCCTGCGGGCGGGTTCGAATCCGTATTGATTGCCGGATCAGGGTCTTGTGATTTCTTCGTCGGTCAGATAACAGGCCGGATCTTCGGCCCAGACATCGTCGGTGAGCGCCTCGGCCCGGACCCTGAAATTGCCGCCGCAGATATCCAGCCAGCGGCATGTTGCGCAACGCCCGCCCACGTGTTTTTTCTTTTCCTTGAGCTGAAGCAGAAGCGGATCTTCCGGTTCGGTCCAGATTTTTGAAAAGGGCCGGTTCCGGATGTTTCCGAAACTCGTATGCCGCCAGAACTGATCGGCGTGAACATCGCCGTTCCAGCTGACGCAGCCGATGCCGTGCCCAGAGCTGTTGCCCTCGTTCATCTGGAGGAGTTCCAGCACCTCGGCGGCCCGGGCGGGGTCTTCCTTGAGCAGCCTCAGGTAGACCAGGGGGCCGTCGGCGTGGTTGTCCACGGTCAGCACCTCCTTGGCTTTGCCCAGGTCATGGAGCCGTCGGGTCTCGTCCATGATCAGGTTGACCACCCGTCGGGTTTCCTCGTGCGACAGATCCTCTTCGACCAGTTTCGATCCCCGGCCCGCATACACGAGATGGTAGAAGCAGACCCTCGGGATGTCCATTTCTTCGAGGAGGGCGAACACGGCGGGAATGTCCTTGACGTTGATTTTGTTCATGGTGAAGCGCAGGCCCACCTTGATTCCGGCGTCCTGGCAGTTCCGGATGCCTTCGAGGGAGGCGTCGTACGCTCCCGGAACGCCCCGGAACCGGTCGTGGATGTCTTTCATGCCGTCCAGGCTGATGCCCACGTAGGACAGGCCGATTTCCTTGAGGGTTTTCGCCATGGGTGCCGTGATCAGGGTGCCGTTGGTGGAAATGACGGCACGCATGCCTTTGGAGACCGCGTATTCGGCCAGTTCGGGAAGATCCTCGCGCATCAGGGGCTCACCCCCGGAAAACAGAAGCACCGGAGACCCGAAGGCGGCGAGGTCGTCGATCAGGGTCTTGCCTTCGGCGGTGGACAGTTCGTCGGCATCGGCCTTGGTTTTGGCGTGGGCGTAGCAGTGGATGCATTTGAGATTGCATCTGCGGGTCATGTTCCAGACCACCACCGGTTTCTTGTCAATGGAAAATTGAAGCAGGTGGGAGGGCAGTTTGCCCGAATGACGGCCGTAACGCAGGGCGTCGGAGGGTTCCACCGTGCCGCAGTAGAGTTTGGATATACCGATCATAGAGTCAGCGTCCCATGGGGCTTGGGGTTAAAAACCATTCGGCGGGCCCCCGTCAGTCCGTTCCCGAATGGCCGAGTTCCCGTTTGACCAGGGCGTTCAGGAACGTGTCCGGATCAATCAGGGCGTCGCGTGAAATAAAAAAGCGGCTCCGACCGGTTTTTTCCTGAATCAGCTTCAGGGCCAGCTCAAAACCTGATGAGAATGCGTCGTAAACCTCTTCGAAACGGGCTCCCGGATCGATGAACCGTCCGATCAGATGATCCACGGCGTCCTCTTCGAAGATGATGTTGATGTCGTGTTCTGAAAAAAAGCTCATTTCCAGCTTTTTCACTTCGTCGTAATAGGATTTGACGGTGTCGACGGCGTGGCCGATGCTGGTGACGTTTTTACAGTAGTAGTGGGCCACATGATCGATGCGGTACTGGGTCAGCGTCAGGTTGTGGCGCAGGGAAAGCTGTTTCCAGTTGGCGTCCACAAAGTGTCGGACGGCGGCACGCTCATCGGCCTCCACCTTGCGGTATCGGGCTTCCCAGATGTCGTCGTCGGCCCGGGAACAGAGCGAGGCGATGGCGGCGTCCGGGTCGTCGACGACCTCACGGGTGATCGGGAAATACGGGGTCTGCTCGGTGGGCAGTCTCGTTTCGAAGGGCAGCAGCAGCTCTTCGATGGCGTTGACCAGCCCCCGGGCCCCGGTATTTTCCGCATAGGCGTTTCGGGCGATGCGTTTCAGAACCTCGTCGGTGAACCGCGCGGCGATGCCGTAGGCGGCAAAATCGAGTTTTTTGCCCAGGACCACCGGGTTGTTGGGGTTTTTCAGGATGGAGAACAGGTCGTCTTCGGTCAACCGTTCAAACACGGCCCGCACCGGCAGACGTCCCACAAATTCCGACTCGAACCCGTAATTGACCAGATCTTCCGTACGAAGGCGTGAAAGGAGGTTGAACGAGGCGTCGATGGACGACAGTTCCGAGCCGAATCCGATGGTCTTTCCGGCCGTGCGCTTTTTGATGATCTCGGCAAGGCCGTTGAAGGCGCCGCTGACGATAAAAAGGATGTTGGCGGTGTTGATGACCTGTTTGTCCTTGCGGCCCGTTTTCTGGTAGCGTTCCATTTCCTGGAGCATGGATACCGGATCATGGGGGACCTTGAGTTCCACGTCGGTGTCCTCCATGGGCTTGAGAAGGGCCCGCTGGACGCCGGTCCGGGAAATGTCCGCGCCGATGAGGTTGTGCGCCGAGGCGATTTTGTCGATTTCGTCAATATAGATGATGCCGTGCTGGGCCAGTTCGATGTCGTCATCGGCCTCGCGCACGAGATCACGGACCAGATCCTCGACGTTGCCGCCCACATAGCCGGTTTCGGTGAATTTGGTGGCATCGCCCTTGACAAAGGGAACCCCCAGTTTTTTGGCGATCAGCCGGACCATGTAGGTTTTGCCCACGCCCGTGGGGCCCACCATCAGGATGTTGCTCTTGATGCCGCCGACCATGACGTCCGTCTTGTTGCCGGCGTTTTCAAGGTGTTTGATGCGGTTGAAATGGGTGCAGATTTTAGTCGAAAGGATGGCTTTGGCCTGATCCTGTTTGATGATGTACTGGTCCAGATACGAGATCAGCTCTTCGGGTTTGAGATCGAAGTTGATGCTCTTTTTGGGGGGTGTGTCTCTGGATTCCCTGGCCTGGGACGATCTCTGGGTGAGAACGCCGGGCGAAACGATCTTTACGTTGCCGCCGAACTTCTTGTTCAGAAATTCGCCCAGCTCCTTTTCGATTTCCTTGGGATCGGGTATTTTCTTTTCTGTGTTATCGCTCATAGCCGGATAATATAAACACAGCCCGGCCAAAATGCAAGGGTCGTCACCCTGGAATTCAGGGCGATCGCATGTATGATCGTTAAAACACATGGATCTCTTCCTTCGTGACGGATCATGCCGTTCACGTTTACGGTCATGAGCACGAGCACGATGCCGGAAGGCAACACGTGAACGCAACCGTCAGAGGCTTCAACCGGCGTGGGATGAGAGGCTCGATTAGGTCTCTGCCTTTCGTGCTCGTGCTCGTGAACATGCACGTGAACGAATAGGGCAGCCATGAAATACCGGCAGCCGGACCGTTTGCGTTCAACCCGGCCGATATTTTTTTTAAAGAAATCACCGGTACCGGTCGATAACAGTCAAAAACGTGTATGCCCGTCCGGAGCCTTGATGAACACGTAAAAAGTCAATTTTTGGACGGCGTCGTAACATGTTCGAGATCAAGGCTTGCGAATCCGCAAGGAATGAGGCGTACTAAGGGTACGCCGCAGTGACGAGGGATGAAGCTCAACGCAGAAATCGGACGTTTTATGAAGCCGTCAACCTTAAGGAGTCTTCCGGTGAAACGGAGCGGTACCATCGAAACAGGCGGCGCGGCCTATATTCTGTCGATTGACCATCGACGGGCCGGGACCGATGCGCCTTTTCGCCGCAATCGTTTCTCTCCAACAATATCGGGCAAAGGGGCTCTGTTCGCTTCCTTGCCGGCGGCCCGCATCGTTGCCGTTGCGGTGCTTTTCCTCGTCTGTGTGCGTCCGGACGGAGCCGGGGCGTCCGATTTCCGCGACGTGTCCTGGGGGATGAGCCGTCTGGATGTGCTGGCCGTGGAGGAGGCCGAGCCGGTTTCCCTGAAAGCCCCCTTTATTCATTACCGGTCACGGATCTCCGGGCGTCTTCATCATCTGGTCTACGGGTTTATCGAAGACAGGCTCGCCGGTGCCGTTTATATTGTGGTCACTCGGCGGCCCGACGAATACCGGGTTCTCAAGCAGTATATTGAGAACAAGTACGGACGGCCCCGGACGGCCTATGACGGAGGAAGCGGGAATTATCGCTTTTTCTGGGATGCGGACGACCAGGAAATTACCATCCGGCCGGGCAGGCTGAGGGAGTGTCGCATCGAATACACGGCGAAACACTACAAAGAATTGCGTGCGGATAAGGAAAAAAAGAGAAAAAAAAGGATCGAGGAGGAGCGGCGGTGGGCGTATTAACAGCCTTTGACGTACTTCGAAATCGTGAAGGCCCCCGGGCTTAAAACATTCCGACACACAGAAAATGATTTGCTATTTGACCCGAAAGTGATAATGAACTATAACATGTTATACGTTCCATTCAATATTACAGTAAGTTACCTGCTGTTTTTTTACCACAAAGCCAATTTTAAGGAGAGGGGTATGAGGAGAAAGTGTCTGTTGGGCTTTTTTGTTCTGGCAATCGTCGGAATGGTCTATACATTCCCTGGAATGGCCGTTGCGGACGATCTTATCGTGATCGGCAACCGAAGCGTTCCTGAATCTGAACTGTCTGCGGGGGATATCCAGAGCATCTTCCTGGGCAAGAAAAAAATGTGGGGCAACGGCCTGAAGGTCGAGATGTCCACGCTCGCCGACGGCGAACTCACCGACCGTTTTCTTGACGCCTATGTGAAGAAGAACGCCAATACGTTCAAAAATTATTGGAAAAAACAAGTGTTTACCGGCGGCGGTAAGCCTCCGGTGTCTTTTGATCGTGAAAAAGATCTTGTGGACTATGTCTCCAAAACCAAAGGGGCTGTGGGCTATGTCTCGTCCCAGTCGTACACGGACAGTGTGAAAATTCTCGCCGTCCTCCATTGATGAACCCAACCATCGATTGACGCTATAGACGAATTGCTAAGGATGTATTATACAGGAGGTCAAATCATGAACAAAAGACTTGCGACACTGGCAATAACGATGCTTGTCATGGCATTTTCCGGCCATGCCCAGGCCCTGGATCTCACCGAGACCGGCAAGGTGACCATGCACGGGTTCATCACCCAGGGTTACCTGCTGACGGATGACAATAACTTTCTGGCCGACACCGAAGACGACGGGACCAGCCAGTTCAACGAAATCGGTATCAACTTCTCGAGCGACGTCAGCGAACGTCTGCGCATGGGTATCCAGTTCATCGCCCGCGACCTGGGCCAGATGGGTAACCACGAGGTCACCATCGACTGGGCCGTGGCCGACTACAGCATCATCGACTGGTTCAACGTCCGGGCCGGTAAAATCAAGATGCCCCGGGGCCTTTACAACACGGGCCGCGACATCGACATGCTCCGTACCTTCGTGTTCCTGCCCCAGAGTATCTACACCGAAGGCTGGCGTGACTCCATCAACACCCTGAGCGGCGCAAGCGTCTACGGCTACGTGCCCGTGAGCTTCCTGGGCGACATGACCTACGACCTGTTGGGCGGCAACATCGCCATGGCCCCCGACGGCGGTGAAGCCCGACTGCTCGAAGATCAAGTGCCCACCCTGCTCAATCTCGATGTCCAGGACATGAACACCGTGATGTCCTGGGACGCCTCCCTCACCCTGGACAGCTTTCTGACCCTCGACGGCCTCAAGCTGGCCACCAACTACCTGTATCATGAATTCGACGCCACCTGTGATGTCTGGGATGGGACGGTCGTACCCACGATTATTCCTGGTGTAGGAGCAAGCGGGGATTATATTTTTCCTTCTGAACAGAGCCTGTTCCACGTCGAGATGGACGTGATCAGCGTGGGTCTGGAATACACCTTCGGCAACACCGTGTTTGCGGCCGAGTATTCGGACACGGGATATAAGCTGAATATGCCTTTGTTCAAAAACACACGGGCCATTGACAAGGACTTCCATTCCGTCGGGTATTACGGCAGCGTGAGCCACCGGTTCACGGACTGGTTTGAACTGGGCGTCTACTACTCCGAATACTATGCCAACAAGGATGACAAGGACGGCAAGGACGCCGTGGCGGAATCAGTGGCCTTCAATTCACTGTTCACTGGTCTTGTGGGTGTCACACCGCCGGTCCAGGACCATGCCAAATGGCTGAAGGACACCTGTGTGGCCTTCCGGTTTGACCTGACGCCCAACTGGATCCTGAAGGCGGAAACCCATTTCATGGACGGTGCGGCCCTGCTGTTCAGCGCCGACGGCAACATGAACGCCGCCGGGACGGCCACGGACTACGAGGACAAGTGGATGCTCTACGCCATGAAACTGTCTTACAGCTTCTAAGGTCTGCAAAGGACATTCAAACGGCGCATGAGGCATCATGTGCCGTTTTTTCATGACAGGGGCGCCGCGTCCGGCCTGGAATGACATCGGACGCGGTCTGCCCCGGGGTGCCGTGACCGGTTTTGAAGAATTATTCAATTTTGGGGGATACATGATGCAGAAAAAAACGATCGTTCACATGCTGATGACCATGCTGTTTGTCTGTTCAGGATGGATGACCTCGGTCCAGGCCAAAGAGGTCCGGACCTTTGACGAGCTTTACAAGGCGCTTCCGGGGTATGGTTCGGTCGATCAGGCGCCTGAAATCGACCGGGCCCTGAAAACGGTGATCAAACTTCAGGAACTCCGGGAACAGCGACTGGTGACCATCGACAATCCCAGGGACGTTCAGGTGTACAACCCCCGTTTCCTGTCCATCGGGTTCGATGCCGGCATCCGCCGTCCGGGCAGCAGCGCCAGGGCCAAGGCGACGCCTGCGGTCTATACCCTTCTGTTTGAAAAAAACGACGCCAACGCCCTGACCTTTTACAAAAGCATCTTTCTGGTCTGGGCCGGCGATCAGGACGTGGCCGCCTACAAATCGGTGTCGCCCGACAAGATGACGGAATACTACAGGTCAAAGGGCGCCGAGTACGTGTTTCTTGAAAAAGAGAAGAAGGGTGAACCGGCCAAGCAGGAGGAACTGGTGATCAGCGGTTCCCAGATCAAAAGCGGCGTCATCGCCGAGGCGTTTATTGACCCGGCCGTCACCCGGGACAGTGAACTCCAGTCCATCCTGACCAACTACGCCCTCAAGTCGGCCGAGCCGACCAAGGCGGCCGCGCCCGAAGATTCCACGCGGATCCAGCAGCTCGAAGCCCGCATCAAGCGTCTTGAAGCCCTTCTGGCCAATGTGACCCGGAACGGTAACGAGCTGGTGTTTGCCGGCATGAATGTGCACATCCAGAACGGCACGGGATCGGTGTCCAAAGTCAACGGGACCGGAAACCTCATCGTGGGGTACGATGATCCCGGCGCGGGATCACACAACGTGCTGGTCGGCGCAAAAAACACCTGCAATTCCTACGGCGGCCTCGTGACCGGCGTGGGTCATACCGTATCCAAGAAATACGGCGCCATCACCGGCGGCTCGAACAATGAGGCCACCGGCGATTACGCCGTGATCGTGGGCGGGCACGACAACAAGGCCAGTGGCGATTTTTCAAGCATTCTGGGCGGTCATACCAACAAGGCTCAGGGCAACTATTCGAGCATCAACGGTCAGCAGGAGCGCACCAAGGTCGGCGAAGGCGATAACAAACATTTCCGTAAGGAATAGGCCGGATACGCGGCGTTGATGTTACAACAGTCAAAGGAAACAACGGTATGATGAAAAAACGTCTATCAACCCTGGGCCTTTCGTGTCTGATGCTGATCGGGGCCGTCTGCCTGGTGACGGCCGCTCCGTCGAAGATCGAGGACATGAGCCATAAAGGCGGGAAAATCGGTGCATATCATGCGCTGTTGTTCGGTATCGACACCTATCAGGATGCCGCGATTCCCGGAGTGAAATCATCGTCCAAGGGGGCCGCGGAACTGGCGGCCGTTCTCCGGCAGAACTACGGGTTCAACACGGACCTGATCGTCAACGGCAAAGCCACCGGTGAGGCCGTGGTCAGCGCCATCCAGCTTCTTTCCAAGCAGGTGGGGCTCAACGACACGGTGATCATTTATTTTTCCGGACGGGGCGAGGTGGATCCGTCCGGCAATCAGGGGTACTGGTACCCCGTTGATGCCAAATCCGGCGACGTGTCCACCTACGTGAAAAACGAAACCATCCAGAACCTGATCCGGGATATGAATGCCAACGATATCCTTCTCATCTCGGATTCAAGCTACGCGGACACCTTCTTCGGATCGGCCCACAAACTTCCCGGCGAATTCACCGCCGACTATTACCTGGATCTGTACAACCGGCAGAGTCGATGGGGAATCACCTCGGGAAC
Organism: Desulfatiferula olefinivorans; assembly: GCF_054657895.1. Classification (NCBI taxonomy): domain Bacteria; kingdom Pseudomonadati; phylum Thermodesulfobacteriota; class Desulfobacteria; order Desulfobacterales; family Desulfobacteraceae; genus Desulfatiferula; species Desulfatiferula olefinivorans. The sequence goes on from NZ_BAAHXV010000004.1 coordinate 58,123, forward strand.
GGACGGTTCCAAAGAGAACGGGATCAGCACCTTTACGGATCGGATCATCCAGGTGCTGAAGAGCAATGAGAAACCCCATTTCGCCCTTCAGGAACTGTATGAAAAAATCAAGGGTGACATACGGAAAGCCAGTGTCCGGCCCCCGCGCTGCCGATCACTGAGAAGTACAGGTGACCAGGGTGGAGAGCCGGTGTTTGTGCTGGTGCCCTCGGTTCTCGAAAAACTGGCCGCCGCCAAAGACGCCCAGGCCAAGCCCGGTGACAAAGCGGTGCCCAAGGACAAACCGGTCGGCGAGACCACCCTTGCCCTCACCGTCAACATTCCCGGGGCCGAGGTGATCATGGACGGTGTGCCGCTGGGCAAGGCCCCCATTGCCAAAACGGCCGTCACACCGGGAATGCACCAGCTTGAAATCAGCCGTGAGGGCTATGTGACGGTACGGAAGAATGTGCTTGTCAAACGGGGAACCTCCGTGCCCGTGACGGTGGATCTGGTCAAGGAGGAAGTCAAATCCACCAAGGGCAACCTGATGGTCACGGTCGCTCCGGACAACGCAGAGGTCCGCATCGTCAATCTGAACGCGGCCTATGCCCCGGGAATGCTGATCGAAAGCGGCACCTACACCCTGGAGATAACGGCGCCGTTTTGTGAGAAACTGACCCGGGAGGTGACGGTCAAGCCAAGGGAAACCAACAGTTTTTCATTCAAACTGGACTTCGCCAAATCCATCAGCCATAAGACCCTCGGCAATTTTGTGCTGATCAATCCCGGTTCCTTTGTCATGGGAAGTCCCGACACTGAATCGGTCATGCGCAACGACAACGAAAAACAGCACAAGGTGACCTTCTCCCGTCGCATTTACATGCAGGAAAAGGAGGTGACCCTTTCCCAGTGGCGGGCCTTCATCAAATCGGCCAACTACAAAACCGAAGCCGAGGCCGGTGAAGGGGCCCACATCCTGGTGGATTACAACTGGGAAAAGGATACCGAGTACAACTGGGGCATTCCCGGTTTTACCCAGAACGACAAGCATCCCGTGGTTTGTGTGTCCTGGAACGATACCCAGGCCTTTATCAAGTGGATGAACAAGAACAGCAAGGACGGCCTGACGTTCCGTCTGCCCACCGAAGCGGAATGGGAATATGCCTGCCGGGCGGGCACCACCGACCGGTTCTCCTACGGTCCCTGCCTGTCGCGGGATCAGGCGAATTTCGACGGAAACGCCAAGTGGGAAAACTGCCCCGTGGGTCCGAGCAGCACCTCGACCATGGAGGTTGGACAGTTCCCGCCCAACGCCTGGGGATTGTATGACATGCACGGCAATGTGATGGAATGGTGCCAGGATTGGCTGGGCAACTATCCGGACGGTGATGCCGCCGATCCCAAGGGCCCGGGCTCGGGAACCGCCAAAGTGGTTCGCGGCGGCGGCTGGACCAGTTATTCCTACAACTCCCGGTCCGCCAAGCGCTTCAGCCGCAGCCCCAATGCCAGCTATAGCGATATGGGGTTCAGGCTGGTTATCGAACCCTGATAGTTTGTCGGTTGCATGAACAAAAAAAGGCCCCCGTTTCGGGGGCCTTTTTTGTTTTGGGCGCGGCTCTTCCTTTTCGTACCCTTGTGGTTGGACAGTTAAACCACCCGGTCGCTGCGGTCCCTGCAGAGTACGAAGGACACGAAAAAAAATGGATCGGTCATTGGCATGCCACAGCCTGACGCCGTGTGCCATGCCTTGGGCATGGTTTTGTTCTCTCTGTTCGTTAACGCTCGCTGAAGATCGAAAGGCACGTTGGGGGAAGGTCAATTTTGTTTTTTCTGGTTATGCACTTCCCTCAAGTTAGAGGTGATTTTTCAATTGTTAAACCACCCGTTCGCGTTGCTCACTGAAGGGCACGAAGAGTACGAAGAAGTACGTAAATAGTGGGCTTTTCTTCGTGATCCTTCGTGTTCTTCAGTGAGTGCAGCGAACGGGTGGTTAATAAATCTGTAGCTTTTCTCAAGGGGATAACCCCTCACCTTATAGACACATCGACAAAGCCATAACCAACCCAATGTCATTATTTTAAGACCATGATGGGCACGCTGCGTTTTGCCCATCCTACGGGGTGTCGCCTGGGGATGCCTCTTTTCTAAGGGTCATTCAAGGTGTCGATTTAATACTTACCGAATTCTGTGTCATCAAGCCGGATGACGGTTTCCGGCAGAGGGCCGGGAGGGGGAGGGCCATCATGGGGGGGGCGGTGATGACGGGAGCGCGCCGGTGTCTGGGGCCGTCCTTCGGGGAGTTCAAGGGGACGTCCGGGAACCTGCGGTTTCAATTGGAAAATACCCAGAATGTTCCGGGCCTGGCGGGCCTGGGTGGACAGCTCTTCGGCCGCCGTGGAGGTCTCTTCGGCATGGGCCGTGTTCTGGCGGGTGGCATCGTCGATGTATGACAGGCTTTTGTTGACCTGGGAAATGCTCTGGGCCTGTTCGTTGCTGGCGTCGGCGATGTCGCCGACCAGGCCGGCCACCTGACTGATGGATTCGTTCATGGCGGTCAGCGCTTCGGCGGTTTTTTCAGCGATCTGACTGCCGCCTTCCACACGCTTGACGGAGTTTTCGATGAGCTGGGTGGTGTTCTGGGCCGCTTTGGCGCTCAAGGCCGCCAGGTTTCGGACCTCCTGAGCCACCACCGCGAAGCCTTTGCCGTGTTTTCCGGCCCGGGCCGCTTCCACCGCCGCGTTCAGGGCCAAAAGGTTGGTCTGGAAGGCGATGGAATCGATGGTCTGGATGATCTTGGAGATTTCCCGGCTGGATTCGCTGATCGAATCCATGGCCTGCATCATCTTGTTCATCTTCTCAACCCCGTTCTGGCTGGCGTTGCGGGCCATGTTGGCCAGCTCCCTGGCCTGGAAGGCATTCTGGGCGTTGGCGCGGGTCTGGGCCCCGATTTGTGCCATGGTGGCCACGGTCTCCTCGATGGAGGCGGCCTGGTTGGAGGCACTTTCCGTCAGGGAGGTGCTTGAGTCAAGCACCTGATGGGATCCCGCATCGACCTGTTCGGCCGTGGCCAAAAGGTCGCTGACGATGCTGTTCAGGTTGTCGATCATCCGGATCAGGGCCGCACCGAGTTCATCCTTGTCCGAGGCCATGGGCAGATCGATTTCAAGATTGCCCCGTGCGATGTCCGAGGCGGCCCGGGCCTTGATTTTCAATTCGTCGGTGACGGCGTTCAAGGCTGCGCTCATGCGCCCGATTTCATCGACCCCTTCGGGCAGGCGCAGTGAAAGATCTCCGGTTTTCAGAACGGCGGCGAAATCGGCGATCCGGTAGACCGGCCGGATAATGTAGCGACTCATGCTGACAAACAGGGTGATCAGCAGTGCGAGGTTGGTGAACAGGTTGGCGATGGCGATGGTGATCATGGACTGTCGGAGCTCCTGTTCGACGAATCGCTTGGTGGTATAGAGAGTCACGGTGCCCAGCACCGTTTTGTTGTGAATGATATCGATGGTTTTCACCATGTGGTTTCCGGCAATGGGCTCCCGGGCCGGAATGATGCTGCCGTCGGAATCCTTCATTTTTCCGGCGAGAATCGCCTCCCGGCCCTGTTCCTTGACCAGGATGGCGAAGGTGTTTTTCGCCCGCATCTCCGAGACGATGGCGTCATCCATCTGCTGGTCGTCAAAATCCCAGAGGGGAGAGGCCAGGGTGGTGGCGATGCGGACGGCGGTCTGCTCGGCGTCGATGCCCAGGGTCCTTATTTTCGCTCTGCTGTCCATGCGGTACTGAACCACGCCGTAAATGCCTAAAATCAGCGTGGTCACACTGATCAGAATGATCGCCAGCTTGGTCTGAATGCTTTGGTGCCATTTGATGTTCATCGTATGCGTCTCGTGGTTCAATGCATGGGGGCAGAACTGCGTGCGAACGCACAAATCTGCCGGGATGACGACAGGATGTCGCGGGATCGGTGTCCAAAAACGTGTCAGATGGACTTAGGATACAAAAAACAGGCGGTTATGTCAACGCATCTGTTCGTTTTGAAAGGCAAAGAGCGGTTTCGATAACCGAGAAAACATGCTCCGGAGTCAGGCCGAAGGAAGGGTCCCGGTTGTCCCTGTCCGGGTTGTGAAGATGATGGTGGGTCGGGAAAATGCCGGCCGGTGACCAGCAGCGGGGGTCCGTCGGTCCGAACACGGAAAAGGTGGTGACGCCGAAGGCCGTCGAACAGTGATTCACGGCGTTGTCGTTGCAGACCAAAAGGGTTGCGTTTTCAAGGATGGCCCCCAGCTGTTGGAACGTGGTTGGCGGGGCAGGAATCACAGGTCGTTTAGCCAGTGAGGCGACGCGCAGGGCGTCGTCTTTTTCGTCGGGACCCCAGACCACAAGGGACCGGAATCCATGATGATCGGCCATCATGTCCGCGACTTTGGCGAAACAGTCCGCCGGCCATTTTTTAACGGGAAACCGGCTGCCCGGAGACAGGACCAGGGTTCGTTCCGGGGAAAATCCCTGATCCCTGAGGAAACCCTTCATGGCGTTCCGGTCGGCCTCGGATATGGGAATGGTCAGATGACACGACCTTTCGACCATGCCCAGGGGCTTTAAGATGTCGAATTTCTGCTGACCGCTGTATCGGGCCGGACCGAAACGGGCGTGGATGTTGTAAAGAAAATTCAGGTTGTTGCGGTCGTCGGTGTAGCCGACGCGGTAGGGCGCGCCGGTGATGAATGCAAGGATCTGCGAGCTGGGCATGTTCTGCTGGTCGATGACCAGGTCGAATTTCTCCCGGCGGAGGCGACGAAACATTTTCAATCGTTCGATGAGGTACCTAAGGCCCGATTGTTTCGGGATCACGATCAGTTCATCGATGTAGGGATGGTCGCTGACGATCTTCTGGTAGGGCGCCTTCATCAGGTAATACAGACGGGCTTTGGGGTAGCGGGCTTTGAGCGCCTTGAAATAGGCGGTGGTCAGAAACACGTCCCCGAAGGGCTGGAGCTGGATCACCAAAATCTTCCGGATGGTCCGGTGTCTGATTCTCATGCCTTGGTTTTGTAGTCCACGTACTGTTTTTCTTCGACCAGCTCGGAATTGTACGCGAGGTTGATCCGTTTCTTGATGTCGGCCCGCTCGTCGTTGGTGATGTAGACGCTGCGCGCCAGTTCGATGAACTCGGCGTCGAAGGCGTTTTGGGCCTCCTTGATCCGGATTTTGTCCTCGATGTCCCAGAGCGCGAGGTTGACGGCCTTGAGCGATGTGAATTCAGGCGAATCCAGGGAAATGCCGCAGGCGGTCATCGGTTCGAGAAGGATGTCGTATTCCTTCCGGATGTTTGCGCGTTTTGCCGGATCACTGATTTTTTCGAGTTTGATCGAAAGGATGCTGACCTTGTCGACCAGCTCTCCGGTGGAAATGTCTATTTTCATCGGACGTCCTATTGTCAAATGGCGGGTATCATCCCGTGAATGCACTGTTTTTTGAGGTCGGACTATAAAGTCTCGTCAGGAGGATGTCAAGACCAATGTCGTCGGGGCAAAGGGCAATCGCATGTAGGATCTTTTTCCTGGGGGAGGGATTCATGCCGTTCACGTTTACGGTTACGATCACGAGCACGTTCATGACAAATCCTTCCAGAATGCTTTTTATCGGTGTCCGTCCTGATTTTTCCGGTTGATCGGAACTGAATTTAAACGTATGGTGCCTTGATCCGATAACGAAACCGACGATACGTGGACCATGATGACGACGCCTGAACGCATACTGATTATCCGGCTTTCCGCCCTGGGGGATGTGGTGCATACCCTGGCCTTTGTGAACCGCCTCAGAGCGGCCAAACCCGATGCCCATATCACCTGGATCCTTCAGCCCCTGACCCATGACCTGGTCCGGCACCAGACCAATGTGGACCGCTTTGTGGTGTTTGACCGAAAAGGCGGTTTCGGGGCCTTCCGGGCCGTCTGGAACACGCTGGGAAACGAGGTTTTTGACACGGTGTTCATGCTCCAGGTCAGTTTGAAGGCCGGCCTGATTTCTCTGGGGGTCAAAAGCCGGGTCAAGCTGGGATTTGATTTCCGGCGGTCCCGGGAAGGGCAGTGGCTGTTTTCCAACCGGCGGATTCCCCACCGCCCGCCGGGCCATGTGCTTGATCAGTTTTTTGAATTTCTGGACGACCAGAAGGTTCCCGCCTGTCCCCTGGACTGGCATATCGACGTGACCGAGGAAGAGAGGGCCTTTCAGCGCTCTTTTTTCAAGGGCATCGGGCGCCCCGTGGTCTCGTTTGTCATCGCCTCGTCCAATCCTGAAAAAGACTGGCACGCCGAAGGCTATGCCCGGGTGATCGATGCGGTGGATGCCGAACTGAACCTTCAGCCGATGATTGTGGGCGGCCCCAGTGCCCATGAGCGGGATCTTGCGGAGACGATCTGCGCGATGTGCCGGACCCGGCCCATCCTCGCCCTTGAAAAACCCGTGAGGCACACCCTGCTCCAACTGGCCGGATCGGCCGTGGTGGTGGCCCCGGACACCGGCCCCATGCACATGGCCGTGGCCCTTTCCGTGCCCACCGTGGCCTTGTACGGCTTCACCGACCCCCGTCGTTGCGGTCCTTACGTCCGGTTCCAGGACCTTCTGATCGACGCCTATAACCGTCCCGGTGAGACGCCCGGCACCATCACCCGCAAGACCCGGCCCGGCCGGATGGCGACCATCACCGCCGAGGAGGTCCTCGCCAAAATCCGTTATGCCATAGAGACCTACGGCGTGTCGGGAACCACCGGACAGGCGGCGTCTCCGGCGGATTGATTCAGGTTTTTGGAGAGACGGCCTATCTTAGGTTAACCACCCGTTCGCGTTGCTCACTGAAGGACATGAAGAGCACGAAGAAGGTCGTAAAGAGTGGTTTTTTCTCCGTGTCTTGGTGCCTCTGTGAGAGACCTTAAACCGGCTTTCCCGAAGGGAAGCCGGTTTTTTGATTTCTCACGGAGACACAAAGTCACGGAGAGGGCGTCGTGTGCTTGAACGGCGCGTTTTCTTCGGACTTTGGGGCGTGTAGAAGACGACAGGATTGATCTGAGATCAATCCACTGAGATTCTTACAGAAGCAGTTTTTTGTTTTTCTTCGTGGTCCTTCGTGACCTTCAGTGAGCGCAGCGAACGGGTGGTCAACAAACGCCCGGCTTTTCCCCATCAAAGCCATATTGAGCCCGTCAGACCATGATGGGAACGCGTTGCTTTGCCCATCAATTGAACAACGTGAATATGTGTGTCACCCATTGATCGGATCATTGGCCGAGCAGCTTCTGTGCAAACAGCTCCCCCATGGCCGGCGGGAGGGCGTGTTTTTTGACGGCCCGTTGCCAGCGCCGGGCGATGAGGCGGGTGAGCTTCTTTTTTGACAGGCGGCTGTCGCAGGCTTTGTCGAAGTCGATGAGGTACACGGTGCCCGACTCGTCGACCAGGACGTTGCCCGGGTGGAGGTCCACGTGGTGGATGTGGTGTTCGATCAGGCGTTTCGCGTGATCGGCGGCCGTTTGAAGGGCGGTAATCCCTGCGGTTTCGTCGTCATGGAACAGCTCGATCAGGGATCGGTTGTTTTCGATGGTCCGGGTGATCAGAAAGGCCCGGTAGAACATGCTTCCCCGGATGGCCCAGATGAGCGGTTCGGGGCAGGGGATGCCCAGATTGCGTACCTTTTCGAGCATCTCGTATTCCAGGCGGGGCCGGGGTTTTCCCGATCTGAAAAAAGCGTCGCGGGACAGATGTCGCATAAGCCCCCCGCGTTTGTAGTATTTGATGATCACCGGGCCTTCGTTGTCAAGGTGGGTCACGGCTACCTGGGCCCGTCCTCCCAGAATGTCCTCGCCGTCCATGGGCGGTTTTTCAAACAGGCGGATCAACCTGTCTCGGGTCGCAGAATCCAGATCAAGGCAGGTGCCGAACTGATAGGGGAAGTATCGGATGATTCGTGTCATGTCATTTCCATGAGGTCATTGACGGCGTTGATTACGTCGCTTGCGGACAAATCGTTCATGCAGGCGCCGGTGCCTAAGGGGCATCGCCTTTGGCCGTGACGGCTGCAGGGCCTGCAGGAAAGGTCTTTTTCGACCACCCGGGCCCGGTTCTGCCAGGGACCGAATCCGAAGGACGGGGAGGTGGCACAGAAGATCGCCACCGTGGGAATTTTGAAGGCCGAGGCCATGTGAAGGGACATGCTGTCGTTGCAGACCACAAGGCGCGCGTTTTTTACGATGTAAAGGGCGTCGGACACGCTGGTTTTTCCGGCCAGATCGACGGCCGCCGTACCGTCGGCCACCCTGGCGTTGGTCTCCCGGTCTTCGGGCGCGCCGAGAAGGAGGACCGGAAACCCTTTTTCCATCAGATAAAGGGCCGTCTTTCGGAATCCCTGGTGATGCCACATCTTGGTTTCCCAGGCGCTGCCCGGTACCAGAACGGCGTAGGGGCCATCGGGGACAAGGCGTTGAACGGCTTCAGTCAGCTCTGCCCTTTCCGGTGCGAACAGGCGAAGGGCGGTGGAGAAGGACTCGGGCTCGCCATGGCCCCGTAAAATGGTGAGGTTGCGCAGCACATCGTGGTCGTTGGGATTCCGGGCGAAGGTCTGATGGTACATGAACCGGAGACGGGCCTCGCGAAAGCCGATGCGCAGGGGAATCGTCGCAAGAGTGAGAAGGGCCGCGGTCCGGTAGGACCGGTGCAGGGAGTAGACTCGGTCAAAGCCCATGGCCCGAAGGTGTCTGGCCATGGCAAACAGCCCGGAAAACCCCTTGTCCTTCCCCCTTTTGTCGTAGGCGATCACCCCTTTAAGCAGGGGGTCCCGACGGACCAGATGGGTCGAAAGGGGCGTGGTCATCATCCACAGTTCGGCCTCCGGATAAACCTGTTTGATGCCGGCGATGACCGGGGTGGACAAAATGGTGTCCCCGAGAAAGCTGGTTTGAACGATCAGAATTTTCATGACGCCGTGACCGCCTTCAGACTCGCTCACGCCCCGCCCGATCGGATCAGGGTGTCGAAATATTCGATGGTTTTCACCAGGCCCTCCTTGAGGGGCACCCGGGGTTCCCAGTCGAGCAGGTCTTTGGCCAGGGTGATATCGGGTTTGCGCTGCTTCGGGTCATCCTGGGGCAGGGGCTCGAAACGCAGTTCCGATGATGATCCGGTCATCTCGATGATCTGCCGGGTCAACTCAAGGATGGTGAATTCGCCGGGATTGCCGAGATTCACCGGTCCGGTGACCGTATCGGGCGAGTTCATCAGGCGGACGAACCCCTCGATCAGGTCGTCCACATAGCAGAAGGATCGGGTCTGGGAGCCCTCGCCGTAGACGGTGATGGGCTTGCCGGTCAGGGCCTGGACGATGAAGTTTGACACCACGCGGCCGTCGTTGGGATGCATGCGCGGGCCGTAGGTGTTGAAAATCCGGGCCACTTTGATGTTCAGGTTGTGCTGGCGGCGGTAGTCGAAGAACAGGGTTTCGGCGCAGCGTTTTCCCTCGTCGTAACAGGACCGTGGGCCGATGCAGTTCACGTTGCCCCAGTAGCTTTCAGGCTGGGGATGGACGTCCGGGTCACCGTAGACCTCCGACGTGGACGCCTGGAAGATTTTCGCCTTGACCCGTTTGGCCAGGCCCAGCATGTTGATGGCACCGTGAACGTTGACCTTGGTGGTCTGGACCGGGTCGTTCTGGTAGTGGATGGGCGAGGCCGGGCAGGCCAGGTTATAGATTTCATCCACCTCGATATAAAGCGGAAAGGTGATGTCGTGACGGATCACCTCGAAATACGGATGGGCCAGAAGGTGGACGATGTTCTGTTTGGAGCCTGTGTAGAAATTGTCCACACAGATCACTTCGCAGCCGTCGTTGAGCAGCCTCTCACAGAGAAAGGATCCCAGAAAGCCGGCGCCGCCGGTCACCAGAACCCGTTTTCGACTATGCATAATTGTCTCCTCGAATAAGAATCGTCAATGGTTGGTCGACAGGTATCATAAACCCGCGAGGAAGGCCAGATAATTCAATACTTCACCGGAACAGGCGCCGAAACGATTTTTTATAGATTTTTTGAAGGGACCAGTCCAGCTTTCGCATCAGGTTGCCCTTGCGTTTCTGATCGATAGCCGACTCGAACAGACCGTTCATGCTGCCCTGCTCGACGATGGTCGGATGGCACCAGAAAGGGGTGACGCCGATTTGCGGGTCCATCAGGTTGAACTGGTGGTCGATGATGCGGGTGAACGGCCGGGTCGCCAGGAAATCCAGCCGCTTTTGGGCGACGGTCCGGGAAATCGAATAGGAATCGGCCGCCCGGGAGTTGGGGGCTTTGTACAGATGCCTGCCTTTTTTGATTTTGAAAAACGGCACATACATGTTGCAGGCGTTGCTGTAATAGACGGAGGCATCTTCGCCAAGACCCCGGACTTCCTCCATGCAGCGGTTGAAAATTTCTTCGAACCGTTTGTCAAGAACCACATCGTCTTCAAAGATCAGGGCATTGGCGTGTCCGCCGTCGATGAGCCTTTGCCAGGCCGTTGCATGCTTCATGTTGACGGACATGGCCACGGGCTGGTTGTGCATGCAGGGATCGAAACGGGTGGTGATGATCTCGTCGGTCAGATCCGGGATATCGTAATCGAGGATGAATTCGAAATCGATGCCGAAGCTCTTGAACTGGTCGATGATGAACCGTTCCCGATCCTCGTATCCCTGTTTGACATGCAGTACGAACACCTTGTCGATATGAAGCATAAGATTGGAATCCTTGTCGTTAGAAAAATAAATCGATGGACCGCCACGCCGGTCAGAAGGCGAACAGAACGATCAGGTTCGAGAACGCTTCCTCGTCGTCGGTTTTGTAGCCCACTTCCAGGCCCAGCTCCAGGGGAAGCATGGAAAAGAGGGTGGTCTTGGCGCGGAAGGAGCCGCCCACCACGGTGCGGGCTATGTCGGTAAAATGATCCGCGCTGAATGCCCCGTCCCATCCGGCGCCCCAGTCGGCGAACACCGTGCCCTTGAGCAGATTGACATGGAGAACGGAGAGCCCCAGGCCCCGGTCCGGGAAATGGATGGGGAAGTGATATTCCAGGGACAGAAGCAGGTTTTTGGGCAGATACAGGTCGCCTTCGGTGTCGCTGGTCGAGTAGCCCCGGGGCAGGCTGTAGTCCTTGTCGTAGGCCAGTTGCCCCCATTGTTTCTGCACGGCGATGCGGGCTTCCAGGTTGTGGTGGGAAGCGATGGAGGGTAAATACTGGCTGAATGAGACCATCGCGTTTTTACCGGACAGTTCCGAGTCGAGATCAGGCATGGTTTTTTCGTACATGAAAATAATCGACTGGCCCCAGGTGGGCAGCATGTCCCGTTCGGGGGCGTCGGGGCTGCGCTGAACCACAAGATCGGCGAAAAAGGACCGGGCCTCGTTGAAATCGTCATGGAAGGAAAGACCCCGGGTCAGGCTGTCCAGCCATTTGACCCGAAGGCCCGATGTCAGTCGGGACACGATTTCGTCGGGCACCACCCGGTTGATCATGTTGGCGGACAGGGCCAGTTCGACACCCTGTTCCTCGATCCAGTAGTCCCGCCCGGCATAGGAAATCTCGTCGGCCTCGTTGTAGATCCGGGCCAGGATGTCGGGCCGGAAGGACCGGTGGGTCAGGCTCAGGTCGTAGCCCGCGTGCTCGGAATCGAGGCCGTAGTTCACAAAGGCCGAATAGCTGTTCATGCCCACGGGGTCGCCGCCCAGGGCCCAGATGCCGATCTGGGTGTCGTCTTCGTTTGACATGATGTAGGGAATATGGAGAAAGGGCGTCAGAATCCGGGCGTAGGGCACGGGTTTGGGTGTTCCGGCAAAGGCGGGGCAGAGGCGTTCCAGATCGGGATCTGCGGGCTTGCCGCCGGGTTTGACGAAGTATTTCTGACCTTTGACCGGATCGAAGGGCAGGGTGCAGAGTCTGCGCACGCCCCGGTGCAGAGTCAGAAAGGACAGGGTCTTCCCGTCCGGTGAGATTTTCGGGCTGGTGGCGCCGTAGTCCACGGAGGTGAGCTGGTAAAGTTTTTCCTTGAGCATGTCCCAGGCGAAGATGTTCCAGATGCCCGACCGGTTGGAGGAAAACACCAGAAAGGTGCCGTCGGGTGAAAAACAGGGGTCGTTGTCCTCGAACCGGTCCGGTTCGAACAGGGTCCGGAGCTTGCCGGTCAGGGGATCGACCAGGGCGATGTCCGCGTTGGCGCCGCTTTTCACAACGCAGGCGATGGACGAATCGTCCGGAGACCAGACCGGGGCTTCAAACAGCCAGCCGGGTTGGGACACCAGGGGAAAGATATTTTTTCCCGCATCGTCGACGACGATCAGATCGGTCCACATGCCGTTGCGCCGGGCGGCCACATACTGTCCGGTGGATCGGCTGAGATCGGCGGAAAACACGTGGGCGTTTTGGGTGAGCCGGGCGCGTTTGCCGGAGGCGAGATCGAGAACGGTCAGGTCCGCGTCGATCAGATCCCCCTCACCGAGAAGGCGGGGATAATAGCCCCCGTACACCACGCCTGCCCCCCCGTTGACGGGTGAGATCCCATTGATGACATTCATGGTACCCGTTTCGACGGTCCGAAGCACAGCGAAGGTCCGGGGATCGATCTCCACAAAGGCGTTTTTCGAATCGTAGGCGGTCCGGTAGGCCATCAGGCTGCCCGCCTCCGTCCAGAAATGGGCCTCGATGTCTCCCAAAGGCTCGGCCAGGACGACCCGGGCTTCGGGGAGGACCGCCTCGTTTGCCAGATCCTTGAAGGCCTGGGCTTGTTTCTGGTAGTCGAACAGGAATTCCTGATAGAAAAGATCGGCGCTTTTGTGGGTCACGTGGCGCAGGGCTTCATCGGTAAGGCCCAAGGGATGCATGGCCTGGTATGTGCTGAGCCGTGCAAAGGCGTCCTCGCCGTAAGTCCGGGTCAGGTACTCGACCATGTGGTACCCGGCCAGGTAAAACCGGTCCCCCGGCGGCTGGTAGGGGGGATAGATCCCGGCGGCGGAAAGGTTCCACAGCCCCTCGTCCTCGCTCATCGACAGCATTTTCCCCCGGAAATAGGAACAGCGGCCCCGGCCCCCGTCGGTAAAGAGGGTTTCCGCGTTGGTGGTGACCCCTTCGATGATCCAGCCCGGTGACAGGATGTTGGTGATGGCGCTGTCACGTCCCAGATATCGGCTCAGTTTTCCGTACCAGCCCAGTTTGGTGGTGATGTGGGCGAAATGGGCGTATTCATGGGTGAACACCGCGTCCATGGCATCGGAGACGGGGCCGAACCCCCGGACGCCGGCATGGGGCGTTTCGTACAGGGAAATCCGGTTGGGAAAGGGCGAATAAAAGCCGTTGAACAGGTCCGTTCCAGGATTCAGGACCACGGGGCAGCGATCCGGAGACACGCCCAGCCAGCCCGAGACATCGGTGTAGACCTCGTCTGAAAGGGACATAACCCGGGCTGCAAAGGCTTCGTATCCCTTGGGATAGTACAGGGTGTGGTGCTCCGTTTCGATGGTCTGCCATTCCCAGCCGGGGTTGTAACGGGCCAGGGACAGGGCCGGACAGAGAAGGATGATCGTGCCAAGGACAAGGCCTCCGATGGAGAATCGTTTCATGACGGCTCCGGTTTTTTTGTGTAAAGGGACCGATAGGATAATCAATGTTCACCATACCTACACAAAGGCGGCGAAAAATTCAAACCTGAAATGCGGTTGGACGGGGTGGAAGGCGTTTTTTCAGACGATCAGGACCCCGAATCGACGGGGACGATGTAATCGGCCAGGTGGCTGGAGGTGCGCCGCATGTTCAGGCTGAGCAGGCGGGCGATACCTTTGAGGATTTTGATGCCGATTTTGGGGTGCTTGTCGAGGATGGTGTTGAACCCCTTGCGGGACAGGATCACCAGGGTGGAATTTTTCCGGGCTTTGACCGTGGCGGACCGGGCGATGTTGTCGATGATCGACATTTCACCGATGGTGCTGCCCCGGGTCAGGGTGGCGATGACGGCCCGCTGTCCGGTCGCCGACAGTTTGAGGATGTCCACGGCGCCCTCGACCACGAAACAGATGTAATCCCCGGGGTCCCCTTCCTTGAACAGAACCTTGCCCTGTTCAAATTCGAAGAAATTCATGTAATCGGCCGCAAGGCCCAGTTCCACGGGGGTCAGTTCATCGAACAGGGACATGGTGATCAGAAAATCGATGATCGTTTGTTTGACTTTGCCGGCCTGCTTTGGTTTGACATCCATATCGGTCTGATCCACATGCCTTTCGATCGGAATACGGGTGCGGGGCCGGACATACGGAGCATGATAAACCTCGGCCCATTCTTGTTTTTCACTGGGAAAACTGGTAGAAACGACAGTATTAAAATAATGAAAAAGATCGAGGATGTAAAGCTTTTCCTCCAAGGCAGACGCCTGCGGCTTCGGCCTTTCCGTTTCAACGAAGACAAAACCGGAAAAGACCTGCGATGCGCGACAGAAATTTCGACGATCTGGCCGAGAGACTGAAAACCAGGGTTTACGGGTCACCCAAGGGGCGGCTCCGCATGGATCTGTTGAAGGAGGATCTTCTTGCGGCCGTGCCCGGTATCGACGGCCCCGAGGCCCTGTCCGTGCTCGATGCCGGGGGCGGCATGGGCCAGGTCGGTGTGGAGTTGGCCCGCTTGGGGCATCGCATCGTTTTGTGCGATATTTCAAACGTCATGATCCGGGAGGCGGTTGCCCGGTTTCGAAAGGAAAAGCTCGACGACCGCTTGACCGTGGTTCACGGACCCTTTCAGGATCTGGCACGCAACCGGGACCGGTCATTTGATCTGGTGCTGTCCCATGCGGTGCTCGAATGGCTTGCCGATCCCCGGTCGGCCATCGGTGATCTGGCCGCCTGCCTTAAACCGGGGGGGCATCTGTCGTTGATGTTCTACAATCAAAACGCCCTGATCGTTCACAACGCCCTCAAGGGCAACCTGAAAAAAATCAGGGACGGGTGTTTCGCCGGGCAGAAGGGCAGCCTGACGCCCCAGAACCCCCTTTTGCCGGACCATGTTCTTTATGACCTTGCGGCGGCCGGTTTTTCCGTGGACCGGATGACCGGCATCCGTGTGTTTTACGATGCCATGCCCCACGAGGTCCGCAAGAAACTGACCTACGAGGATATTCTCGATCTGGAGAGAACCCACGGCCGCCGGGAGCCTTTTGTCCGGTTGGGCCGTTATATCCATGTGATCGCACACCATCAAGGAGGACCGACATCATGACCGATTCATTGCTTGGCGCCGTTGAATGGCTGGGACATTCGTCGTTTCGGATTCTTGGAGACCCGGTGATCTATATCGATCCCTACGGCATCGAGCCCGGCCCGCCGGCGGACCTGATTTTGATCTCCCACAGCCATTACGATCACCTGTCCCCGGAAGACGTGAAGAAAATTCAGAAGAAAGAGACCGTTATCGTCACGGAAAAAAGCGGCGCGAAAAAACTCTCCGGCGACGTGCGTGTCGTCGCACCCGGTGACACGCTGACCGTCTGCGGTGTGACCGTCGAGGCGGTCCCGGCCTACAACATCGGCAAGACCTTTCATCCGAAAAAAAACGGCTGGCTCGGTTTTGTCATCGATATTCGCGGCGAGCGGATCTATCACACCGGCGATTCGGATCTGATCCCTGAGATGAAGGCGATCCGGGCAGACATCGCCCTTCTGCCCGTGTCCGGCACCTACGTGATGACCGCGCAGGAGGCGGTGGATGCGGCCCTTCTGATCAAACCCTCCGTGGCCGTTCCCATGCATTACGGAACCCTGGTGGGAGAGGCCTCGGACGCCGAAGTGTTCAGAGACGGCCTCAGGGGAAAGATCCGTGTGGTGATCCCCGAAAAAAAATAAGGGATGCTCGAAAAAATCAAACCCCTTTGACCGGATCTGTCAAACCCCCGTGTTAATCTGGCGTCAACATCAACCTCAACAGCACGGGAGGACGACCATGACACGATCCCTTGATCAGACCGGCGACAACCATCGGGAATACCTGGAATACCACGGCAACACCAGTATTGTGAGGGTTCGGATCACGCGACGGAAGACGGTGGAACGGACCTGGCTTCTGTTCGATACCGTCGAGGAGGCCATGGAGTATTTCCATAACGCCATGGCCTGAGGCAGGCCGGGGTTTCAGGCCGGACCAAGAATTTTTTTGGCTTCCTCATGAATGGAACGCCTGAGAGACTCGGGCTCGAGGACGTCGGCCCCGGCGCCCCAGCTGAGGAGCCAGAACCGGATTTCGTCGCTGCCTTCGACCTCGGCTTCGAACAAAATGGAGCCGTCCGGGTTGTCGGTGATGCGCTGGCTTTCGTGCCACTTTTTCTCCCGGATGTACCCGGCCACCTCGGGCGCGAAGCGGACTTTGACCCGCAGCACGTCGCCCTTGAACACCCCGAAGCTGGCTTTCATGAATTCTTCGGCGGTGAAGTCGTCGGGTTTTTCGAAGGTCTCTTCGGTGACCTCCGGACGGCTGATCCGGTCCACCGCGAAGATCCGCACGGCCTTGCGCACCGTGCAGTAAGCGATCAGGTAAAAGGAGTCGTCGAAAAACCATATGGTGTAAGGCGCCACGATCCGGGTGCTTCGGGAATTCCGGCTCATGGTGTGGTAGGAGATGGATAGATAGTGCCGGCTGTTCAGGGCCCCGTTGATGATGTCCAGGGTTTCCGTAAGGCCCCCCTGTTCCTTATAAGGCCGGTGACCGATCTGAACGTTGGCTTCCAGGTCGCTCAGGTAGCCGAGCAGTTCATCGGGCAGGGAGGTCTTGATTTTGTGGAACAGGGATTTCAGCGAACTGTAGAACACCGTGTGTTTGAGCACCTTGAGCATGTCCCGGGCCAGATAAAGGGACATTAGCTCGGTGAGGGTCATGGGAATGGGCATGTTACCCCGGGCCGAATCCATGATGGTCCACACATTCCGGCCGTCCACCGTTTCGAAATAAATGGGGAATCCCCCCGCCTGGAGAGCCTCCAGATCCCGGTATACGGTTCTCGGGTGGCAGTCCAGCTCCAATTCCTCGACCAGTTCGTTGACCGTTTTTCCCTGATGGGCCGTCATCAGGGTCTGGATGACCTTCCACTGACGTCCCAACTGATCGCCTCGCGCCATATTCTCGCTCCTCGAATGGATGTGTGATGTCCGCCAGTGTAATGCGCCTCTACGGTCAGGTCCAGAAAAATGTGAAATGCAATACACAGTTGGTCGGGATGATTACACGGTGTTGTGTGGACGGAGATGTGGTTATTTTTTAACTATTTGAAAAAACGAATGATATTTAAATTGATTTGTGGCATTTCACGGCATGTTAATTGCAAAGCCTCAAGTCGGCAATGCCGGTATGAACGAAATTCAATAATCACAAAAACAGGAAGGAGTAAACGCAGATGAAGCATTTTTTATTTTTTTTAATCATTGCAGGGGCCGTTATGATCGGTCACGGTACGGCAAACGCGATTGTTTTTTCAGGAACGGCAATGGGCGAATGGACCGATGTCAGCTCAAACGATGAAAGCGACAGATATAGTGTCTCCAATAATGATAACGGCGGTACGGCACGGTTTAACTGGGGTATTCCTGCAACCACGGATTTTGACAATCAGTTTTCCTTTGACGGTGTGGGAAGTGATCCCGGAGAGGCCGGTTGGACAACGGATTCGGACACCGGCGATTATTTTAGCGTGGGTCAGTTTTCATACCGCAACGGCAGCACGACAAATTCCACCGGCATCACAGGCGTCACCCTGGATCTGACCTTGAGGATCACCGATCCTACCAGCATGGACAATGAGTTCCTGTTTGATTTCAGTATCACCAATACGCCGAACACGACCGGAAATCCCGTGGAAGACGGTGATTTCGTGTCCACCATCAATTCATTTTCAAACACTGTTTTTACCTACGACGGTATTGATTACACCCTGGAATTGCTGGGCTTTTCAGATGATTTTGGCGAAACGATCCGTCAGGATTTCAGCAGTCCCGAAGGCGGCATGGCGTTCGCCGGCATTTATGCCCGAATCACGTCGGATATTCCCGATGCAGCTCCGGTGCCCGAGCCTGCAACCATGCTGCTTTTGGGCTCAGGGCTTTTGGGCCTTGTGGGTTTCGGACGAAAGAAACGAAAAAACTAACGGTCCTGCTTAGATTTTTAAGCGCGGCAGTTATCAGTATTGAAAACGGTAATCTTCGGTTAAGGGGGTTACCGTTTTTTTATGCACTCATGATTCGGTTAAACGCTTTTTATCAGATGCCCCGTCAGACCTTCGTCCCGGACCCCGTCGAGCTCTACCGTCTGAAGCGTGTTGAATAAATTGTCCGGGCCGTCGATGAACACGGTGGCGTAGTTGCCGGTGAGGCCTTTGAGCCGGCCGCTTTTCCGGTCCCGCCGGGTTTCGATGAGCACCTCAGAGCGGGTCCCGGCCAATGATTCGAGAAAGGCCTGTTTCTTGGCGACGCCCAGGGCCCGGAGCCGTTCGGTCCGCTGTTTGACGATGTCTGCGGGTACCGGATCGGGAAAGGAAGCCGCCGGGGTCCGGGGACGGGGTGAAAAGGGAAAGACGTGCAGGTACATGATCGAAAGGGAATCGATCAGATCGTACGTGTTGGCGAAGGCCTGCTCCGTTTCGCCGGGAAAGCCGATGAGGGTGTCCACCCCGATGGCCGCATGGGGAATCCGGGTGGTGATGGCCGTGACCCGGTCCCGGAACAGCTCCCGGTCGTAGGGCCGGTGCATGCGTTTAAGAATGGTGTCGTCGCCGCTTTGAAGGGGAATGTGGACGTGGGGGCAGAAAAGATCCGAGGCGGCGAGAAGGTCGATGATCTCGTCGCTGATTTCCGCAGGTTCGATGGAGCCGATCCGGATTCGGGGAAGGGGGCGCTCGGTCTCGATGCGCCGGAGCAGGTCGGCGAAGGTCTGTGCCGGGGAAAGATCAAGCCCCCAGTGGCCGATGTGGATGCCGGTCAGGACCGCTTCCTTGTAACCGGCCCGCCCCAGGTCGTGGAGACGTCTTACCGCCTCGTCCGGTTCCATGCTCCGACTCCGTCCCCGGGTATGGGGAACGATGCAGTAGGTGCAGAAGGCGTTGCAGCCGTCCTGGATTTTCAGAAAGGGCCGGGTCCTGCTTCCGGCCACCGTTACGTCGATGGCCGAAAACCGCGTCTCCTTGCAGCTCGTGTCGCAGTCCGCCGAGACCAGGAGTCTGGAATGGGGCGATGCGGCGTCCATGTCTGCGAGGATCAGGTCGGGAATCAGGTGCTTTTCCCGGTGGCTGATGATGCGGTGGACGCCCTCGATTTTGCTGATCTCTGAGGCTTCGGTCTGGGCGTAGCAGCCGGTGACGATGATCCGGGCCCGGGGACAGTTTCGGATGATGTTCCGGATGGTCTGGCGAGACTGCATGGAGGCCTTGCCGGTGACCGTGCAGGTGTTGATGATGCAGACATCGGCCTCCCGGCCCTTGCCGGTGCGGGTCCAGCCCTTGCGGGAGAGGGCCAGGCCGATGGCTTCCGTTTCGAACTGGTTGACCTTGCAGCCCAGGGTGGTGATCATGAAGGTGGTCATGGCAAACTCCTTGAGGGCCTCACGCAATCCATCCTCCGCCCAGCACCTCGTCTCCGTCGTAGAACACCGCCCCCTGGCCAGGGGTGACGGACATCACCGGTTCGTGAAAACGGACGATCACGGCGGAGGGGCCGTCAGCCGTCAGGGTGGCTGCGGTTCCGGGATGGGCATACCGGATCCGGACGGTCAGGTCGGCCGGGAACGAGGGGGTGCGGCCGATGAACGTCACGTCCGTCACACGGCAGTGATCGCGGAACAACGCTTCTTTGGGGCCCACGATCAGGGTGCAGGACTCCGTGTCAAGGCCGGTCACATAATAGGGATACGCCGCCGGGCAGTTGATGCCCCGCCGCTGGCCGATGGTGAAGCCGGATAATCCCTGATGCCGTCCGATGGTTTTCCCGTCCACGGTGACAATGGGGCCGGGAGATGCCGCGAAACCGGGTCGGGAGGATAGAAATTCCTTGTAATCTCCGGTAATGAAGCAGATATCCTGGCTCTCTTTGGCGGATACGGGGGCAAGCCCCATGGCCTCTGCTTCACGGCGGATGTCGTCCTTGCTGGTTTCCCCCAGGGGGAAGAGGGCGCGTTTCAATTGTTCCTGATTCAGAAAAGCCAGAAAATAGGCCTGGTCCTTGGCGGGGTCCAGCCCCCGGTGAAGATGGACCGTCTGATCGGCGTCAGTCCGGGTCCGCACATAATGACCCGTGGCAATTCGGCCGATGCCCAGGTTCCCTGCGGCCTCGAGCAGCACGCCGAATTTGATCCGGGGGTTGCAGCGCAGGCAGGGGTTGGGGGTTCGGCCTTTCCGGTATTCATCGACAAAATAGTTGACCACGTGTTGCTCAAAGGTGTCGGACAGATCGATCACATGGATGGGAATATCGAGCTGGTCGGCAATGCGGGCCATGGCGGCCCGGGCTTCGTCGGGTCGGGCAAGGGCACCGTAACCGGTGACAAAATGGATGCCGGTGACCCGGTATCCCTCGCGGATCAGAAGGTGGGCTGAAAACAGGGAATCAATGCCGCCGCTGACGGCGACGGCCACACGCGTACTCATCAGAAAAACTGTTCGTCCTTGGGATTGACCTTCATCGCCCGGGTCGGACAGGTGAGCACGCACAGTTCGCAGGCGTTGCATTTTTTCTGATCAAATTCCACGCTCATTTCAGGACGCTTGATCCACAGAGCCCCGGTGGGGCAGACCGCCGTACAGGCCCCGCACTGGGTGCAGTTCTCCATCACGCGGATCACCTCCTGGGCCGCGTTCTGGACCTTGACGCCCCGGCTTTTGAGAAAGTCTACGCCTTTTTTGAAGTTCGATTTGGTGCCCGACAGTTCAAGGACCATCACCCCTTCCTGGCGGGGAAAAATGCTGGCATGCTGGATGGCAAAGGTCAGGTTGAAGTCCTTGGCCAGATAGCAGACCACCGGGTCACTGATGGTTTCCTTGGGGAAACGGAGCATTAAAATTCTTGAATACACAGAAAAACCTCCAGCCGGTATAGGGGTTGGGCTAAAAAAAGCACTTTATCCCTAATACCCGGCCCTGTCAATCGTGACGGCTTCGTAAAACGTCCGATATCTGTGTTACGCTTCATCGATCCCCGTTGGCGGCCCGGATGATCCGCTCGCCGATCTTTTCGGCGGACAGGCCGAACAGGTCGTCCATCCTGAGCAGCTCCAGGTGTTTGTCGTCCCAGTTGACGCCGCCTTCCTGGACGATGTTCCGGATGCGCTCGTGCTTGCCGCCCAGGGCCTTGACCTTGGTGAACAGGGGGAGCCGCTCTTCCTTGAAGGTCACGTTGACCGACAGGATGTATTCGATGACACTGGCAGTTTTCGACATGATGGGAATGGACAGGATGTTCCGCTCGTCCTTGAGCCCTTTGCCGATAAAGACGTTTCCTTCGCGCACGATGATGCTCTTGGTTCCCTTGAGCCGGTGGTCCGTTTCCACCCGTGAGGGGATGGTTTTAAAAACCCCTTCCTTCCGGATCACGTCGATGGTGGTCTGGGGACCGGCCTGCCCCAAAAGGCTCAGGTTGTTGATCTTGTACATGACCAGGCCGGCGATGCCCGCAATGACGCCCTGGAGGTTGCGCAGCACCAGGATGTTCGAGCTGGTCAGCTGGGACAGGGCCACGCCCAGGCGGTTCAGGGTTTCGAACAGGAGCCCTTCGACCTTTTCGCTGATGCGGCTGGTGCCGACGGTGACGGTCTTGGCCTGGTGTTTGATGGCGTCGATGGGCCTTGCCATGCTGTTGATGGATTCGTTCATGCACTCGAACAGGGCGTCTAACATGTTGAGCGGCGTGCCCTTGATGGCGAAGTCGGTTTCGAAGTCCGACACCGGCAGTTTGCCGGACAGGTATTTGAGGATCAGGGTCAAATCCGAGGCCGTGTTGAATCCGATGACGGCGGGCAGGGTCTTTTCCCGGCGGCGGCGCCGGAATTCGTTGTAGAAGCTGGTGATTTTCTCCCTGAACTTGTTCTCGAGAAAGACCTCGTAAACGTTGAGGCCCTTCTGGGCGTAATCGTCGATGATGGCGGCCAGTTCCTCGCGCTGGGTGAACATGAACCGGGACCCCTCGTTGATGGCAAGGGCCGCGTAGTATCCCCAGATGTGACCGGCCAGGGTGTTGACCAGGGGCGCGAAATGCTCCCGCACCGCCGGGACGCGGAACACGCTTTTGGCGTAGGCGTCGAACCGCGTCTCGCCCTCGCTTGTGATAACGATGGGCAGCGCCTTGTGGGCGTGGAAGATCGCCGTGTCCTTGATGATGTCTCCGAGCACGCTTTCCCGGGTTCCCGCCGCGCAGACGATGATCAGGGGTTCCGACGAGAGATCGATGTGTTTTTTGTCTTCGACGAAATCAGACGAAATGGTTTTGTAGCACAGTTCGCTGAGCTTGATGCGGATCTCGTCGGACGAGGCCTTGTTGGCACCGCTTCCCACGGCGGCCCAGTAAGTTTTTTGAACGGCGTAGGTGAGCGCCGATTCCCGGATCTGCTCCCGGAGCGAAAGCACCTGTTTCATGATCCGGGGCAGGGTGAGGATGTGGGCGATTTCATCGGACACGAAGGCCTCGTCCCGCTTGCCGGTCAGGGCGGCGATGTGGAGACTTAAGAGGGATCCGGCCACGATTTGTGAATAGAAGGCCTTGGTCGAGGCCACGGACATTTCGATGTCCCTTCCGCTGCTGGTGTAGATCACCCCCTTTACCTTGAAGGTCAGGTCCGAATCCCGCCGGTTGACGATGGCCAGGGTGTGGGCGCCCCGTTCCCGGACCATGTCCACGGCCAGGTTGGTGTCCGTGGTGGTGCCGGACTGGCTGATGGCGATGACCAGGGTGTCTTCCATGCTGGTCGGCCCGTCCTGGTCTTTCATCATGAACCCGGAAAATTCCGAAGCCTTGAGTGCGGTGATCTGGACGGCGGGATCGTGGATGTAGTGGTTCATGATGCCCGCGCAGGCCAGGGCCGCCACGCCGGCCGTACCCTGGCCCACCAGGAAGACACGGCGGATCCGGTTTTCCCTGAAGGCCGAGACGATGGACGGCGGCACCACGGTCTCGCCCAGGCTGGTCACATAGCGTTCCGTGTCGCCGTCTTGTTTGATTTTCCAGCGGTTGCGGATGGTTTTTTCCACAGACAGCGGTGATTCGCTGATTTCCTTGAGAAAATAGTGGGGGAAATCCTGGCGGTCGATGTCCCGGGAGGTGATCTGGGTGGTTTTGACATCGGCATCGGTGAGGTCGATGGGGGTGCCGTCGTAGTACATGGCCTCGATGCCGGACACCAGGGACGTGTCGTCATGGGCGTTCTGGTCGAGGATGAACACCTGGCCCTGGGTTTTTCCGTTGACGC
Source organism: Desulfatiferula olefinivorans (assembly GCF_054657895.1). NCBI lineage: Bacteria > Pseudomonadati > Thermodesulfobacteriota > Desulfobacteria > Desulfobacterales > Desulfobacteraceae > Desulfatiferula > Desulfatiferula olefinivorans. The sequence goes on from NZ_BAAHXV010000004.1 coordinate 81,595, forward strand.
CGTCGACGATCTTTTCACCGTCCATTTTGATGAAAAAAGGCGTTTCCTCGACGAAACCGTAAACTTCCGAGGCGGAAATGAAATGGTCCTTGGCAAGACCCACGAACACGGCCTGGCCGCTGCCCCGCTGGGCCAGAAAGAGTTTTCCCGGGGCGAGGTCCGTGTGCATGGCGATGGCATGGGACCCTTCGAAGTCGTTGAGGGCCTTTAAAAAGGCGTCTTTGACGGGAAGCCCGCTTTTCAGGTACCGCTCGATCTGCATGGGGATGATCTTGGTATCCGTGGTGATTTCGGCCTGGAGCTTGTCGTAGCGGTCTTCGTATTCGTCCTTGAGTTTGCGGTAGTTGTCGATGTCTCCGTTGAGACAGACGTGGATGATCCCGCTTTTTTCCGTGCGGCAGCCGGTGGTTTCGTTGTCCACGGGGTGACAGTTGGCTTCGGTGATGGCGCCCACCGAGGCCCATCGGGTGTGAGCCGATACCGTATGATTCGTCACGGGGCAGCCCGAAAGGGTCTGGAGCATGGTGTCTCCGGCGATGCGACGGCGCAGGAAATGGACATTGTCTCCTAGGCTTCCGATTTCGGCGGCCACCTTGTAGGCGAAGGTGATGGTGACATGGCTGCCGTCGGCCGAATCGGCGATGCTGATGCCGTTGTTCAGAAGGACATCACGATTGGTCCGGGCCTTGAGCTGGCCGTAGAGGGCGCCGTCGATCAGTCTGCGGCGGTAGGCCTCGAATTCATCTTTGGTCAGGGTGAACAGCAGGGAAATGCCCGCCGAATCCCGCCCCCGGACCTCCAGGCGGTCGATGGCGTTCAAGACCGTGTTGATTTTTTTGAATATCCGGACGCTCGACTCGGAGATCTTGCCGTGTACCGGCTGGATCAGGTCACGGACCTTGGTGAGGTTGGCGCCGATCTCCTGTTTGAGGCACCAGTGACTGTCCAGAAGGCATTCAATGCGGTCGGCAAGGATGTCCGCATCCGACGGGGCCAGGATGCCGGCATGGCGCTCCATGGCCTGCCTTTCGGCGCTGATCAGGGTGTCCAGCCGTTCGGCCAGGGCTCCCAGGGCCGACGAGAGGGCGTCATCGAAAAACAGGGCCGTAAAGGCCTCATCCCGGTTGAGTTCCCGGGCGGCTTCCCGGAAATCCCGGACCAGGTCCTCTCCGCCCAGGTAGTGGGTGGACAGGGACAGTTCCTGTTTGGTACAGGCCGGGTAATCATGGTTTCCGACAGCGTCCAGCATGGCCGACAGGGCCGTCATGTCAACGGGATGGGCAAGGGGTGCCGTCCGGTGGTAGGTGACGAGGCCGGAAAGGCCGCAATGGAGCAAAAGGGGCCGGTAGGGCAGAACGACAAGGCAGTCCCGGTTCGGAAGGGGCCTGCCCAGACACAGGGGCAGATTGAAAAAACGGGTGACGCGTTCGATGAGGTTCTGACAAACAGGTATGTGTGATGTCATGATGGAATCGATATCCTTGTGGGTTGAACCGAAAGGGTACTCCGGCTGTCGGGTTTAAGGCCGCATCGCGGCCCCAAGGCATGGTTTAACGGGTTTTGTATGACGGCGGCTCCTGATCGTGCCGGGCCAGGAGTTGCTTGGTGTCGTTTTTGGCAAACCGGTTTCCGAAATAGCGTTTCATGACCATGCGGGCGTAGTTGCAGGCCTTGGTTCCGATGTACTTTTCATGGCCAACCAGAACGGACAGGGCCAGTTGTTCCCCCCCGTCTTTTTCCTCGGCAAAGCCCACGAACCAGTCGAGGCGAACTTCACGGTCCTTGCTGAAGATCGACCCTGTTTTACCGCCGATGGTCAGTCTGCACAGAACCGGATCCTTGCGGTAGCCCCGGAAACTCTTGCTGCCTGTTCCCCGACTGATGGTGGTGGCCATGAGGGTTTTGAGCACATCGGTGGTTTCCGATCGGACGGCGCGATTGAGCGGCTGGGCCGAGCCCTGATAGACCACCTTGCCCGTTTCATCGGTGATCTGATCGATGATGGTCGGTGAGATCAGACGTCCTTCGTTGAGGATGGCCCCCGAAAGCAGGGCACCGTGAAGGGGCGATATCAGGGTGTTTCGGTTGAATCCGCAGGCGATTTCCGCCCACTGGTAAGGGTCGTCGGTCAGGCTGACGGCACTCTGGGGCAGGGGCGCTTCGAAGTCGATGGGGCGGTTGAAGCCGAAGGCCAGGGCGTATTTTTCAAGACCGTCCTTGCCGAGTTGGATGGAGCCCAGTTTGCCGAACACGGGGTTGACCGACTGGGCGAAGGAGTCGGCGAAGCTGATCTTGTTGGTGTATCGGTTGGTGCTTTCCTTGAGTTGCCGACGGTAGAGGGTGTATTTGTCGCCGTTGAATTTCATGCGGGACTGTGGGGTGATTCCGCATTCCTCCACGGCCGCCGCCGCCGTGACGATCTTGAAGATGCTGGCCGCCGGGTAGCCGGTGGAGAGGCAGGGGTCAACGGCCTCGTTGCCGGAATCGAACCCGGCCATGGACAGGATTTTGCCGGTGGCGGGGTCCATGGCCACGATGGCCACGTAGCGGGGTTTGCCCCGGGTGCGTTTCCGGGCCCGTTCGAACTGGTCGAGAATGAAGTTCTGGAGATCGGTGTCGATGGAGGTATCGATATGGAGGACGGTGTCGCCTGAGGTCAATTCGAAGCTTTTGTCCCGGATGTTGGAAAGGGGGCGAGTCCGGATCAGGTCACGGACCTCGTTTTTGCTGATGGTGGGATCTTCCGGGACAGGGGCGGGGACGGGCTCCATGCCCCGGAGCGAGCCCAGGGCCTGGACGCCCAGGGCCAGGCCGTACAAAACGGCCACCATGACGGCGGCAAAACCCATCAGCCGGGGAAGGCGCTGGAGCAGCCGTTGCCGGGCCTCCTGCTTTCTCATGTCCCGCTGCAGGGACCGCCAGCTCTGTGATTCACGAAAGCCCATCGCGTATAATATCGAATAATATCAGTTAATATTAAAAACTAAGCGTTTGGAAATATTGCTTAAAAAACGAGTTGAACCGGAGCCCGAAATTACTGCATTTATGGACCATATATTATGGAAAGTCAATAAAAATCATGCGTTTCAGCGTTTTGGGGGTAGACCTGCCCCCGGTCGGAGGGACGGGGCAGGTCGTCATGGGTCGTCGGCTCGTCTGAACAACGTGGCGGAAATTCTTCCGGGCAGGGTTATTTTTTCCGTGTGATACGATGAACGATGCGTCCGTTCCGGTCGATAAGCCGGACCGTCAGGTCCTCGGCCGTCACCGTGCACAGGGAAAAACCCGAGGCGGCCCCGGCAAAGACCTGGCCGTCTTCGGGCACCATGGGGCGGAACTCCGCCGCCGAGGCGTTGACCAGATAGTCCACGTCGGAGTCAGGGACCCTGAGATGCTGAAAATTGTGGATGTGGCCTCCGACATAAAGATCGACGGCGTGCCGGTCGAGCAACGGCTGGAGCCGCTGCTGAAGGTCCAGACGTTCGGACAAGGCCTTGGTCGTTCCCCCATGGACCGGATGATGACCCATGACGATTTTCCATGCGGACGGGGCGGCCGAAAGGGTCTCGTCGATAAAGGCCAGCTGGCGGGTGATGGACTGCTCGCCTGTGTCGCCGTAGTCCGGGTCGTCACGGTATTTGTCGATGAGGGGGGTGGTGTCGATGAAGACCAGAAGGAGCGAGGCGTCATGATCGATCCGGAAGGTTTTGGCATAATACCGTCCGGGCATCTGCCACCGCATGCTGACGGTTGAGTAATCGATGACGGCCCGGGTGTTTCCCTTGCTTTCATGATTGCCCAGAACCGGGTACCAGGGAATCATCAGCTCGGGGTGGCTGTAGATCGTTTCGAAATTGGTCATCCACAGGGGATCATGGATGGACCGGACTCCCATGAAATGATGAACGTCACCCAGGGCGGCGATGAATTCCGGATCGGTGAGGGCCGCCACCTGTCCCATCATCTCTGCCACGGGTTTCTGGTCATAGTACCCGTTGCGACCCAGATCGCTGACGATCATGTAGGTCAGGGAGTTTTTCAGGTGGCCCAGGGCCTCGAACTCAGCTGCGTCCACAGGCGCCGGAGAGGTGCCTGTAAGGGCGGTTGCCACAGGGACGGACCCACACGGGGTAAGCAGGAAAACGAGAAGGACAAAACGACAGATGAACGATTTCATCATCACTCCTTTGAAGTCAGAGGCAGGTTGGGATCAGCTTCCGGCCTGGCTGGCGATCAGTTCGTCGACCACGGCCAGGCTTCCCTGGGCCCAGGTTTTGACATCACGGCTGCGGGCCGCCCTGGCAAAGGACCGTTTGGCCTGCTTCCAGTGCTTGAGATCCATGGCGCAGAACCCGGCCATCAGATTGGCCTTGCCGTGTTCCGGGTCACGGCGAAGCACCTGCTCGAAGGCCCGGGATGCTTCTTCCACACGCCGGGCCTGGTAAAGGTACTGGCCCTTTTTCAAAAAAAGGTCGATGCCGGGAGCCTGGTCGATGGCCGTCTGGATCAGGGATACGGCCTCGTCGTAGCGAAGTGCCCTGGCGTAGAGATCGGCCAGAATGGTGAGCCTCTCGGGTGTCACGGTCCCGCTGTACGCTTTTTTCAGACAGTCCGCCGCTTTGAGCGGTGCATGGATATAACGGTAAAGATCGGCCAGGTTCTCCCAGTCCCGGGTATCCTGGGGGCCGATGTGTCCGGCGATATCCAGGGCCGCCGCCGCCTGTTCGAACTGGTTGAGGTCCATGTGGATCTGGGCCATCAGGCGCCAGTTGTCCCCTTTGTCCGGCTGGTGTTCGAGCAGGCGGGTTACGGTTTTTTTCGCATCGTCGAGTTTTTTCGATCGGATCTGGACATGGGCCAGAAGGGTCAGCCATTCGACACGGGGCGAGGGGCTTTCCGTAATCAGCATCGTCAGGGTTTTTTCAGCCAGGGGAAGGTTTTCGGCCTGCCAGTATGCCGATGCCGCCTGGAACAGCAGACCCGGCTCCGGCTGCATGCCGGATTGCCGCTTCAGCCCATGGGCGAGGGAAAACCATCGGCCCGCCTCGTCGAATCGCCCGGCCCGGTAAGCGGCCACGGCGGCACTGACCGTCAGGTCCACGTGCCCCGGATGTCGGGTCAGCCCCTGGGTGTAGGTTGAAAGGGCCTGCTCCGGATGGTCCTGGACCATCAGGACATACCCTTTCATCAGGAAGATTTCCGGAGGGTGAGCCGACTGATCGTTCAGGTAACCGTCAAGGGCCGACAGGGCTTTATCGGTCTGTCCGGCATCCAGGGACTGTTGGGCCAGGAACAGGGCGTTTTTCGCCATGCGGGGCAGGGGGTCTCCGGCGGATGCAACATTCTGGGAGAGCAGCACCCCCATCAGCAGCACCGGCATCAGGTGTGTGAGTTTTATGACAATCGACGGCATGGATCGTGTCCTCCTTTTGATTATGCGTCTTGCTACAATTCAAACCGGATGGGCAGGGTGACCCGGCTGTCCACCGGATTCCCCCGGTATGTTCCGGGTTCGAAGCGCCATTTGCCCACCGCGTCCACGGCCTTCTGGTCAAAGATCCCCGGCGGAGTGGCGTCGACCACACGGATATCGGTCACCTGGCCGTTTCGGGTGACCACGAACTGGACGACCACCTTGCCCTCGATCCCCTTTCTCCGGGCGTCGTGGGGATACACCGGTTCGATCTGGCTGACCAGTCTGGGTTTTTTGTCCAGTTCGTTCAGGTGAAACACCGAATCGAGACCGGCCATGCGGGGTGGGGCCACCACCGCCATGCCGGGGCCCTTGCCGCCGGCCACATCGAAGTCCGGGGTGTCGAGGTCAAGATCCGGCATGGGCGGCGGGGGCTGGTCCCGGTCACTGAGGGCGGCCTCATCGGGCAGGCGCCGGATCTCCTCATCGTCGGGTTTGGCTTGTTTGCGGGCCTGTTCGGGCTCGTCGATCAGCCGGGGTTTCTCCATGGTCACCACGGTGGCCGGATCACCCGGATCACGGATGCTTTTTTCCGTTTCAGCCAGAAACGGGATCAGGGCGAACAGCACAAGGTTGATCGCAAGGGTCGACAGCACGATGAGAACCGGGCGGGCCAGGGGCCGGAGGCGTCCATCCAGCAATAAGGAAAGGCTCATAAATCCTCTCAGTGCCTGGGTTGCCGGGCGGCGATGCTGATGTTGCCCACACCGGCCAGACGGCAGGCATCGAGCACCTGAATCAGGGTGTCGGTGGTGCTCATCTTGTCCGCCGCGATGACCACCGATCCTTTGGGAGTTTCAAGAATATACTGCCTCATGCGGGGCCGTACGGACCTGACATCGATGTGTTTTCCCTGGATCCAGACCTGGCCCTCGGCGTCGATACCGATCACCAGATTGGCCGATTCACGGGTTTCGGCCGATTCGGCCACGGGCCGCTGGACGTCCACACCGGATTCCTTGACGAAACTGGTGGTCACCAGAAAGAAGATCAAGAGAATGAAAATCATGTCGATCAGGGGGGTCATGTTGAGTTCCGTGCCGCTTTTGCGGCGGTTCCGGACGATACTGACACTCATGGCGTTACTCTCCCGAAGGATGTTGGATTTCCCGCAAAAGCCCCAGGCAGAAGCGGTTCATTCGGACCTTGATCCATTCGGACCTGCGGTGAATGAAATTGCCCAGGACCAGGCCCGGAACGGAAACGATCAGGCCGGTCTGGGTGGTGATCAGCGCTTCCGAAATGCCGGAGGCCATGGCTTTGGAATCGGCGTTGCCGAACAGGGCGATGATGTCGAAGGTCTTGATCATGCCGGCCACCGTCCCCAGAAGGCCCAGAAGCGGGGCAACGGCGGCCAGGATCAGAATCGTTTTCACGTGGCGGCCGATGGCGTTTTCATGGATACGCTGAATACGGAGCAGTTCCTTTTTGCCGGGGGGAATACCGGCTTCCCGGAATACGGCGAAACGCGCCATGATGTCCAGCTGCCAGGGGGCGGCCTCAAAACCGGGTTTTTCCTGTTTCACCAGGCATTCACGGACCGGTTTTTCCACGGCCCGCCACCGGCGGAATTCCGTGAGTTTCATCAGGATCAGGGCCCACATCCAGACGGAGACAGCGATCATCGGGATGATCACGCCGCCCCCGCTTTTCATGTAATCGATGGTGGACGGTACGATATCAGGCAGCAAGGGCGTTGTCTCCCCGTGTGATGGCGCCCTTTTTGAGAAGCGTCAGGATGATCGTGTTTCCCTTTTCCTCGATGTCGCCCAGAAGATTGTCCACGCGGCGTTCGAGAAAATGATGGGCCAGCATGATGGGAATGGCCACGGCCAGTCCGATCTGGGTGGTGATCAGGGCTTCGGAAATACCCCCGGACATCAGTTTGGGATCGCCGGTGCCGAACAGGGTGATGATCTGGAAGGTGTTGATCATGCCGGTGACGGTGCCCAGAAGGCCGAGCAGCGGTGCGATGGCCGCCAGGACGGCCAGGGTGGCGATAAACCGCTCGAGCCGTGGAATCTGCCTGAGGATGGCTTCCTGAATGGCGTTTTCCATCACATCCAGGGTCATCCCAAGATGGTCGAACACGGCCCCGATGACGCGGCAGGTGGGATAACGGTTGTTCGTCTCGCAGAAGGTCCGCGCCGAATGAAAGTCGCCCTTTTCGATCATGCCGTGGATCCGGGTCATGAGGGTGTCCGAATTGGTTCTGATCCGCATCAGGAAAACCAGGCGTTCCAGGCACAGCAGAAGGGCCACGGCACCGACCAGGAAGATCGGCCAGATGAGAAAACCGCCCCCCTCGATCCACTCGCCGAGGCTTTTCCTGCCGGACAGCACCTTGAACACGCCGCCCCCGGACACATCCACGGGCAGATAATCGGCGGCACCCGAAACAAACCGGGCCACTTTGCGGCGGACGGACCGGGGAAGATCGGCGGCGGCATCCATCAGCCGGAGGTCTTCACCCAGGCGAAGATAACCGGCGTCCCCGTTCTCCAGGCGGTAAACGGCGCACAGGGAACCGATCCGGACGATGTCTCCGGTTCGGCGGTTGAAATCCGGTCCGATCAGTTCATGGGTGTAGGCGTGGATGTCTCCGGAGGCCTCCATTTCGGTCCAGATGATGTCGACCAGGCTCCGTATGGCATCCATGCCGGGGAAGGCGGACCGTGTGATCAGGGGATCGATGTCGGTGAGCCGCTGGGGATATTCCGCCGTGATCGGGCTTTCGGCGATCAGGGACAGGGTTTTCTGGGCCCCGTTGAACACGGCGTCCTCGATGTTCTTGATTTCTTCCGCTTCGCTTTCGATTTTTTTCTCGAGGTCTGAATGCCGGTCGAGAAGGGCCTTGAACATGGTTTTTTGTTCGTCGAAACGCATTTCGGCGGTTTTCATCTCGGCGGACAAGCGTTTGAATTCGGCCTCAAGCTGCTCCCGGTCCATCCGGACCAGGGTAAGGGTCCGTGCGACCGCCTCGCGGGTCATCCGGCTTTCGTGGAGGATGCTCTCGCCGAAGCCCGGCGTACCGGGTTCCGAGGCGTATATGGACTGGGCCGGGGCGAGGAGTCCCAGGATGATAACGGTCATGATCAATCGGGTCATGGGGTCACACCTCCGATGGGTAAGTCGACGAGTTCAACGGATTTCTGCTGACGGGCCATATCGAGCGTGTCCCGGATGGCCCGTGAAAACCGGTCGTCGAGCCGTTCAAAGGTTCCGGTTTCAGGATTGAGGCGGCCCACCTCCCTGCCGTTCAGGGCGCGGTAAAAAAGGGCCAGACGTCCCAGGCGGAGCACGTCGGCTTCGACGGTGCGGCCGTCGACGGCAAGGGTGCGGGTTTCGGCCTCGATGGACCGGCCGTATTCGGCCTCCACGTTCAACGCTTCGAGAACCCGGTTGAGTTTTTCACTCAGGCTCAGATGGTAGTCGTTGACCGAATCCTTAAGAAAGACAAGACGGCGACGGCGCTCTTCGGGAAGAAAGGAAAGGTCCTCGTCGATGAAAGCGGAAAGGCGCGAGAGGGTGTCGTCCAGATAGGGTTCCAGGTCCCGTCTTAAGGTCTGCATGTCTTCGTCCCGGCGTTCCAGGGCGGCCAGGGTCTGCTGTTCGGTTTTGATGTAGGCGTCGTATTTGGTGTTCTGATAGGACAGCCATTCGATGCGGGTGTTGAGCTGCCGGATTTCCCCGATCAGTTGCTGTTTTTCCATACTCCAAGAGTCGGCTTTTTTCTGGGCGCTGATTTCAGCGTCGATGGCCCGGTCGAGTTCGGATCGGAGGGTCGGGATGTCCTGGGCCTGGATGACATGGGCCACAAGGACCAGGGCCAGGCACAGGAACGGTGTGGTGCGGGAAATGATGCGTTTTCGTGTGATCACGGGGATCATCCTTCCTGGTGTGTTGCCCCCCTGCCTGCCGGCCGGGGGGGCGTGATTCAATGAATTATAAGGACAGGGCGTCTGCGATGGCGCTAAAGGGTACCACCTTGAAATTCTGGTTGGCCGAAGGGTCGGTGTTGAACCCGTCCTGGACCACCAGGATGCCCCGCGCGTTGTCGCCACCAAGGTTCGCCGATGTCACATCCAGGCCGTCGGTTTCCTCGGCGCCGTCGATGCCCCGTTCGGGGTGGGGTGCGATACGGAAAAACCCCCGGAAGGCGTTGTCGCCCTTTCGGTCATAGACCGCGTAAAGATTCCAGCCCTGGATCGAGGCGACCAGATAGCCGTCACCGTCAGTGCCCGTGTATAAGGCCAGCCCTTCGATGTCGGCCGTCAGGCGTCCGTCGGGAAGGACCCGGTCCACGGCACGGCGGGTGTCGCCGTCAGCGGGCCGGGCGCCATAGCGCCAGATGCCTTTGTTTTCTTCGCCGATGTAAAGCACCCCCATCTCATCGTCGGCCACGCAGCCTTCGGTCTGGGAGCCCACATGGAAGGTCCGGACCGGTGTTATGCCGATACGGTCACCGGCCTCGGGGGTCAGCTTCCACTGGTTCACCTGACCGTCCTTGGCATTGGCGAACGCGTAGATCGTGCCGTCCTCGATGTCGGTGTACAGGCAGAAGCCGTAGGGCGAGGCCATGCCGGTGTCGAGCGCGTCCGCCGAGATGTCGCTCAGACGTCCGGTGCCGGCGTCGATGGCCCAGACCGACAGGCCCCTGGTCGTCCGGTTGGTGGCCATGGCGATATCGGTTTCCCTGCCGCTTTCGAGGCGGAAGCCGTAACGGACATCCACGTTGTTGACGTTGCCGACGGGAAGAAACTGTATTTCTTCACCCTGGAGATTGTACACGGCAAGACCCGCCTTTTTGTTGGTCCCGAGGATCAGGCTGCGGGCCGGGTCGTCGGAATGGATCCAGATGGCCGGATCATCGGCGGCGTCATCCGCCGAGGACACGGGCCGGGTTTCCATGACGGGGTAAACCTGAGCCACCCGATCCGGATAGGGGGCTGCGGCTTTGCCGTGGATGCAGCCGAACGCGGCTGTGCCCAGCAGGACAACCATGGAAAGGGCGGTCTTTGTTCGGGTTAAAAATTCCACTGGACACCTGCCTTGAACTGTCTGCCGTATTCTTCGTATTGGGAAAGACCGCCGGATACGGCATAGTAGGCCTTCAGCGGTTCGTCGTTCAGGTTGATCACGTCGGCGAACACGGTGAGGGATTGGGTGATTGCATAACTGGTGGAGAGATCCACCTGGATGTGTTCGTCCATGTAACGGTCCTCGGACTCGATTTCACCCAGGCTGTCCAGGTAGTCGTCGCGGTAGGATGCGGCCACCCGGAATGAAAAACCGTATTTTTCATAGAAGACCGATGCGTTGCCGATGATGTCGGACTGGCGCAGGAAGGAGATCTTCCGGGCGGCTTGTCCGGCGGTGGCCGGAACCGTGGCCTCGCTGTCGGTCAGGGTAATGTTGGCGTTGAATCCCAGGCCGTCCAGGGGCGAGGGCAGGAATCGGAACTGCTGCTGGTAGCCGACTTCAATCCCGTAAATTTCACCGCTGTCTCCGTTGTTGAACGTGGTCAGGTCGCCACCCAGGTCCGAAGCGCCCTGAAGGGTCTGCTCGAAAATGAAGTCTTCGATGTCCTTGTAGAACGCGGCCACCTGGATCATGCCCAGATTGGGAAGGTAGTATCGGACCGATGCGTCAAGGTTCATCGACCGGAAGGGGTCAAGATCGGGGTTGCCCTGAGTCACGTCCGTCCCGTCGATTTCGATGGCGTTGCGGGACTGTTCCTGGGTGGGCCGGGCCAGGGTGTTGGTCCAGGACGCCCGGAAAACAAGGCCTTCATGGATGTCCCAGCGGTAATGAAGTCCCGGCAGCACATCGGTGTAGCGGTTGTCCGCACGGATCGGATCCACGGTGACGGTGGCGCCGTCGTCGGTCACCCGGAATCCGTCACTCGTGAAATCCGTATGTTCCACCCGGACACCGGCGATGAGGTTCATGTCGCTGAAGGACAGGCTGCCCATCAGGTACCCGGCATAGACATCCTCGTTGGTGGTGTAGTCCTCCAGGGAGGAGTCGACCACGTCCCGCTCCATGGCGAAGGCGGCGGGGTCGTTTCTGAATCGGTCGGCCAGATTGGCGGACTGCAGGGGAATGGCCGGATCGAAAAAGGTTTTCCGGCCCGATCCGGTGTTGCCTTCGAGGGTGTCGAACGCTGAAGGATTGTCATCGCTCACATAGGCTTCCACATCGTTGGTGCGCTCGCTCTGAAGAATGCTGCCGCCGAATTTGAGGTAGGCGGGAAGGGCCGTTGCCAGATCCCGGCGCAGGTTGATCCTGCCGTACCAGTTGGTCACCTCGACGGTCTGGTTGGCATCGGCGACTTCATCGAATTCGTAGTTGGCGGCCACATGGGGATCGAGCCCACCGGTGAACAGAACCTCCGGGTGGTATCCGGAGATGCCGCTGTACGTGCCTGTGGCCACGTCGCCCAGTTCATAGACGATTTCCGTATCGTTTGGCGTTTCCTCCTCGGAGTGGGAGTATCCGGCGATGTAGTCCAGTTCCCACTGGTCCAGGTTGTTTTTACCGCCGGCGGAAACAACGTATTCCGACATGGTTTCCTCACGATCCTTGAGCTCGTTGGTGACCTCGAAATCGGCGGTTCCACCGGTGGCATTCGATGAAATCAGATCATCGACCTCGTATTTGACCAGGCGTCTCAGTTCGTTGTCCTTCAATTGATTGTAGTTGCCCCGGAGGAAATACCGGTCTCCGGCGTTGGGGCGGAATTCAAGGTTGGTCACAAGACCCCAGCGTTCGCGCATCAGGTCGTACTCACGGTATTCCAGTTCGGTGGGCACCCAGTTGCCGCCGTCAAGTTCCCAGGGAGACGCCTCCTGGTTGTCCGAGGCCAGTTCCCGTTTGTCGTAGCTGACGGCGCCCAGGAAGCCGAACCGGTTATCGGTTCCGAACTGATCGCTGAAGCTGGTTGAAAACCGTCCGTTGGTCTTGTCGGCCAGTTCGTTGTGATTGGCCTGGATCGTTCCCTTGAACGAGCGACCTTCCTTGTCGAAGGCGCTGGGCATGTCCACGGACACATGGCCCCCGATGCCGTCGTGGGGCTCGTCCGGCAGCACGGTCTTGGACACGGACAGGCTTTCGATGATGTCCGAGGGAATGACGTCGAGCAGCACGGCCCGGTCCGAATCATCGGGCGAGGCCACGGGAATGCCGCCCAGGCTGGTGGAGTTCAGGTTGGGATCGATGCCCCGGATGACGACGAACCGTCCTTCTCCCTGGTCTCTTGCCACGGACACGCCGGGCAGACGGCTCACCGACTCGGCGGCGTTCTGGTCCGGCAGCTCGCCGATGGCGTCTGAGCTGACGATGTTTTTGAAGGCATCGGCGGCCTTCTGCATGTTGAGGGAGCGCATTTCCCCGTAAAGCCGTCCTTTAACCACCATTTCGGACAGTTCAAGGGAACCTTCGCCCAGACTGACGTCTAAAATCAGGTCCTTTTCATCCGCCACGGTGACGGTACGGGTAACGGGCTCGTATCCCTGGTATTTAAAGGTAAGGGTGTGGCTTCCCGCAGGGAGGGTCAGCCGGTAAAATCCGTCTCCCTCACTCTGGGTCACGGTCTGGGCCGAGTCGCTGGTCACGGAGGCCCCTTCGAGGTAATACCCGTAAAGGGCATCGCTGACATGGCCCTTGACCGTCCCGGCTGATTGGGCATAGGCGGGAATGCAGAGTGTCAGGGTGATCAGAATGGAAGATAATCGGGCTTTGAACACCCCTTTGAATCGGTTTTTCACTGGGTCCTCCCTTGCAATGATTGAGCGGTTGTCATGATGACCTGCCATCGAATTTGGAGTGACACTACTACGGCCTCCCTGTTAGCGGATGGTTAGCGCCCCGTGTTTTTTGTGTTAGCCGGTGATTTGCCGGGACCCGTTCATGGAATAGAAAAAATTTGCCCGATGGCGTCATGGCGTGCTATGGTCCGGTAAAAAAAGCCTGAGATCAAAGGCTTGGTGACACCGGTCGCCGAATGGTTTATTCCGAGGGGAGTGAGGTGGGAATGGATTTAACGCTCAATGTTCTGATTGTCGATGATCTGGTCAACATGCGTCGGGTGATGAAAAATATTCTGCGGGGCATCGGCTTTCGGACGATCTATGAAGCCGGTGATGGGAAAGAAGCCTTGAAAATGCTCGATACTCACGAGGTGGGATTGATCGTTTCCGACTGGAACATGCCCAACATGTCGGGCATCGAATTCCTCAAGGCGGTCCGGGCCTGTGAAAACCATGCGAAGACCCCCTTTCTGATGGTCACCGCCGAGGCCACCCGGGACAACATCATGGAGGCCATAAGGTGCGGAGTCTCCAATTACGTGGTCAAACCCTTCCAGGCCGATGTCGTCGAAGACAAACTGAAATCCATCCTCGAAAAAGCGTCCTGACAGCCGGTCCTTCAGTCCCGACACCCCTTTCCTAAGACGGGAAAGGTCAATCGGAAACGGGTGCCTTGCCCGGGTTCGGAGTCGATATCAAGCTCGCCGTCCAGGGTCTTGACGGCCTCGGCCACCGCATCCATGCCCACCCCGCGGCCGGACAGGTCCGTCACATGGTCCCTCGCGCTGAATCCGGGAAGGAGGATCAGGGCCGTTTTTTGGGGATTGTCCATGGCGCCGATCGCCTCGTCGGGCACAAGCCCTTTGCGGACCGCGACGGCCGCGATTTCATCGGGGTCGATGCCTGCGCCGTCTTCGGAAAATTCGATGACATACGATTCGCCTTCCCGGGCGGTTTTCAGGTGAATGGTGCCCACGGGCGGTTTGCCGGCGGATTCACGGATGTCCGGGAACTCGATCCCGTGATCCAGGGCGTTTCTCAAAAGATGAATGAGGGCCGTGATAATCTGGTGATGGGCCTCCGGATCCAGGAGAACCGGTTCGCCTTCCGTTGAAAGGACGGCCTGTTTTTCAAGGCTGCGGGACACGTCGGCCACAATGTTGTGAAAACGGTTGTAGGCCACGTCCAGGGGCTGCAGGGTCAGTGTGTGCAGGGCGTCTCCCAGGCCGTCGACGGCCGTTACCAGTCGGTCCGGATCGGACGACAACGTTTTGAGCGCTTCGATCTGTTTCAGGATGAGCCGAAATTTGTCTTCGTCGATCCGGATGTTCCGCCGCCTGTTCCGGATGGCGGCGGCGTGCTCTCGGTTTCGGTTGAATACCTTCTGGACGACGGCATCACTGCTGACAAGCAGCTCCGCCATCGTGTCGAGAAGGCCCCGGAGCCGGTCTGATGCGAGGGTCCCGTCGATCATGCCGGTCTCGAAGGTGATTTCGTTGGAACGATAGCGGGAAAGAATGTCTTCGGCGGCATGGGCCAGGCGTCCGAATTCGTTCATGCCGTAGGTCCGGGCCTGCCCTTTGATCGAGTGCAGCAGCCGGAACAGATGATGATAGATCGGGAGCCGGTCTTCGGCGTCGGTCAGGGTGTCGAACCCGGACCGTGCGTCGTCGAGCATGCGCCGGGTATCGTCCATCACGTCGATCAGTTCGGCGGGGTTGTTGGTGTTGACGACGCAGGACAGCATTTCCATTTCAAAGTTGTGGGCCGTTTCCCGCTCGGCCAGGGCGATTTTCTGGCGCATGCGCTCCGACACGTCCAGGATGGTCACCAGCAGGTTGAGTTCGCCGTTCTCATGGACAACACGGTGGAAACTGTGCCGGTAATAAAGGCGGCCCCGGTCCGAATCGTGCTCGATCACGTCCGGGGCCAGATCGCCGATCAGGTCCCAGTCGTAGGCCAGATCAAACGCAAGTGCCAGCCACTGGCGAAGGGAATCCCGTTCTTTTTCCCGCTCGTCTTCCCAATACAAAACGGATTCCAGCGGCATGCCGTCGATTTTTTTTGTCCGGAAAAACAGGGTTTCCACGAACCGTGAAAAGGAGGGGTTGATCCGTCCGTTTCGACCGATGGTCAGGATTCCCACCGGCACATGGTCGAGGATGTGTTTCATCTCGCTGTTCAGGACCGACAGTTTACCGTGCTGCTTGTCGCTCAGACGGATGATGCGTTTCTGCTGCTTGCTGAGTTTGGCATAGGCGGCAAGAAGATCGCTGAAACGGGGCAGAAGGGGGTTGTCCTTATTTTCACTCGCGTCTTGAATGTCTGTCGCCATGGATATCACGGCATCTTCTTCATCAAACAGGGTATGGATGGCCATAAGGGTCTCCGTCCGGGATGACTGAAACGTTGTTTTTGCCTGGGATGCTTTCATTTAATGTCATCGGCAGAACCGCGACGAAATTGAATTAAAGTTTGTCAAATCGTGAAAAAATGCCATAATGTCCGGGCTTACGTCGTTTTGACAGCGGGCGTAAACCCATCATGCGCGTGACGCATATCCAAGGAGGAAAACATCATGGAAAACAAGGCGTTTCAGGATCTGTATCCCGACGAACTCAGTCACTGCTACGGCTGCGGCCGCCTCAACGATCATGGGTATCGGATCAAGACCCACTGGGTCGGCGATGAGACCGTGACGGTATTCGAACCGTCGCCCCACCATATTTCGGTACCGGGATTTGTGTATGGCGGCCTGATTGCCTCCCTTGTCGACTGCCACAGCACGGGAACGGCTTCGGCCGCCGCCTCCCGGGCCGCCGGAAAGATTATGGGTACGGATCCGGCCTTTCGATTTGTCACCGCATCCTTGACCGTCGACTACCTGAAGCCGACTCCTCTGGGCGTGCCCCTTGAACTTCGTGGACGCGTGGAAGAAATGACTGAAAAGAAGGTGGTGGTGGCGAGCACGGTTTCGGCCGGGGGCGTGATCTGTGCCCGGGGACGTGTGGTGGCGGTGAAAATGCCGGACACCATGTCCCGTTGACGGCAATTCGCATCGAGAAGGATGATCCATGATACAAAGTGCATCCGGCCTGATTGTTTTCTGTGCGCTGGCGTTTCTTTTCAGTGAAAACCGGCGACGGGTCTCCCCCAAGCTGGTCGTTTCCGCCCTGTTGCTGCAACTGGTTCTGGGCTTTGTTTTTTTGAAATTCGAACTGATCCGTTCGGGTTTTCTCTGGTTGAACGGCATCGTCCTGGCCTTGGACAAGGCCACGGCAGACGGCACAACCATGGTGTTCGGGTATCTGGGCGGCGGCCCTCTGCCTTTTGCGGAGCCCTATCCCGGAGCGGCCTTTGTTCTGGCCTTCAAATCCCTGCCGCTGATTCTGGTGATGAGCGCGTTGTCGGCCCTTCTTTTTCACTGGAAGATCATCCCGGCTCTGGTCCGGCTGTTCAGTCTGGCCCTCAACCGAACCCTGGGCACGGGGGGAGCCGAGGGTGTGGGCATTTCCGCCAATATTTTTGTCGGGATGGTCGAGGCCCCCCTTCTGATCAAGCCCTATCTTTTGTCCATGACCCGCAGTGAACTGTTCACCATCATGACCTGCGGTATGGCCACCATCGCCGGAACTGTGATGGTTCTCTATGCATCCATTCTGAGCGCGGCGGTTCCGGGTATCCTGGGACATATTCTCACCGCCTCGATCATCAGTGCTCCGGCCGCCATTTTGATCTCCAAAATCATGGTGCCCGAAACCGGTGACCCCACCGAAGGCGGACTTGCCGCTGACCGGCCCTATTCGGGGACCATGGACGCCGTGACCCGTGGGACGATCCAGGGCGTTGAACTCCTGATCAATGTCGTGGCCATGATCATCGTGCTGGTGGCCCTGATCAGCCTGGTCAACATGTTTCTGGGGCTTGTCCCGGGAGTCGGCGGCCAGGCCCTGACCCTCCAGCGGCTGCTGGGCTGGGTGATGGCGCCCCTGACCTTCCTGATGGGCATTCCCTGGTCCGAGGCCCCGACCGCGGGTTCCCTGATGGGCACCAAGACCGTACTCAACGAATTTATCGCCTACCTGGATCTGGCCCGACTGCCCGAAGGGGCTCTGTCCGAGCGCAGTCGGATCATTATCTCCTACGCCCTTTGCGGCTTCGCCAACCCGGGCAGTCTGGGCATCATGATCGGCGGCATGGGGGCCATGGTTCCCGAACGGCGGAACGACATCGTCTCTTTGGGATTGCGCTCGATTATCGCAGGCACCCTGGCTACATGCATGACCGGCGCTGTGGCGGGATTCTTTTTGTCCTGAGGGTCTCGTATATCCCGGGCTTCACGATTGACGCCGGTTTCGAAGTGTATTACAAAGAAAGGGCCTGGCTGGCCCATGCCCGTGATCAGCGATCAAACGACCCCAAACGCTTTACAGGATTTTCAGGAGACATGTATGACCATATCAAACGGCCTGTATATCACAGGCACGGAAGCCCGCAGCGGGAAGTCGGCCATTGTTCTCGGCGTGATGGAACTGCTGCTCAGAAAGATCGACAAGGTAGGCTTTTTTCGGCCCATCATCGCCGCCGGTCAGGAACGGGACAACAACATCCATCTGATCGCCGATTATTTCGGACTCGATCTGCCCTATGAAAACATGTACGGCATGACCGGCAAGGAGGTCACCGACCTGGCGGCCCTGGGTAAACCCACCGAAATCTACGAGCGCATCATCAAAAAATATAACGAACTTCGGGAAAAGTGTGATTTCGTGGTCTGCGACGGGACCAACTACGCCGCATCCACGGCGGTCTACGAGTTCGACATCAACGCAGAGATCAGCAAGAACCTGTCCTGCCCCGTGCTTCTGGTGGCCAATGCGGCCGGGAAGACGGTGGACGAGGCCGTTCGCACCGTGGACGTGGCCCTGGAGTCCCTCAACCTGAAGAAATGTCACACCCTGGGCACGGTGGTGAACAGCATCCATCCGGACTACGGCGATGAGATCCGGCGGCGGCTTCTGAAAAATCCCCTGATGGCCGGTCAGCTTCTTTACACCATTCCCGATAAGCCGGCCCTCCGGCGGCCGACCCTGGCCGAGGTGGCCCGGGCCCTTTCCGCCGAAGTCCTTTGGGGTGACCGGGAAATGACCCGCCACGTCCATACGTTCAAGATCGGCGCCATGCAGATCCAGAACCTGTTCAACGAAATCGACCGGGGAGCCCTGATCATCACCAGCGGCGACCGGGCGGACATCCTGGTGGCCTGTATGGCCGTGGTGGCCTCGTCGGCCCGGAAAAAGATTTCGGGTATCGTTCTGACCGGCGGGATTCGCCCCGACCAGACCATCATGCAGATGATATCCTCGTCGCCCAGGATGGTTCCCGTGCTGTTTGTCAAGGAGGATACCTTCCACGTGGCCACGAAAATCAACCGGCTGCACACCAAGATTTCTCCCACCGATGAACGGAAAATCACCGAGCTTCTGGCCATGTTCGAGAAAAGCGTCAACGTGGACGAGCTGGAACGTAAACTGGTCACCACCCGGACCCGGATCGTCACGCCCAAGATGTTTGAGTACAACCTCATTCAGCGTGCGCGCAAATACCGGCAGCATGTGGTGCTTCCCGAAGGGGCCGAAGAGCGGATTCTGAGGGCGGCGGAGATGCTGATGGATCGCGAGGTGGTGAACCTGTCTCTTCTGGGCGATGTGGATGTGATCCGTGAGAAGATCGACACCATGGGACTCCGGCTGGGCAACGCCCAGATCATCGATCCGGAAAAATCGATGCACTTCGAAGAGTACGTTCAGACGTATTATGAACTCAGGAAACACAAGGGCCTCACCCCGGAAAACGCCCGGGATATGATCCGGAACGTGAATTTTTTCGCCACGATGATGGTGTACAAGGGTCATGCCGACGCCATGGTGTCCGGATCGATCCACAGCACGGCCGAGACCATCCGGCCCGCGCTCCAGATCATCAGGACCCAGCCCGGCGTGTCTGTCGTGTCCAGCGTCTTTCTGATGTGTCTGGCCGATCAGGTGCTGGTGTACGGCGACTGTGCCGTGAACCCCGATCCCAACGCCCAGGAACTGGCCGAGATCGCCCTGAGTTCCGCCCAGACCGCCCGGACCTTCGGCATCGATCCCCTGGTGGCCCTGTTGTCCTACTCCACCGGGGAATCGGGAACCGGCGCCGACGTGGACAAGGTGCGCGAAGCGGCCCGCATCGCCAAGGAAAAGGCGGACACCCTCTATCCGGGTCTCAAGATCGAGGGCCCGATTCAGTACGACGCCGCCGTGGACGCCGCCGTGGCCCGGACCAAACTGCCCGACAGCGACGTGGCCGGACGGGCCACGGTCTTCATCTTTCCCGACCTCAACACCGGCAACAACACCTACAAGGCCGTTCAGCGCTCGGCGGGCGCCGTGGCCATCGGCCCCGTACTCCAGGGACTCCGTCACCCGGTCAACGACCTGAGCCGGGGATGCACCATTCCCGATATCGTCAACACCGTGGCCATCACGGCCATTCAGGCCCAGTCGAACAAGGGCCTGGTCTGATTCGTCAACCACATCCCTGTCTACGGACAGGGATGAACACCAACCCCTTTGCGAGGAGAGAGACTGATGAATGGATTATTGAAACGCGTGCTGATGCTTGGCTTTTGCCTGACCCTGCTTCCGTTTGCGCCGATCTGTGCCGAAGAGGATGCGGATTCTGCTCCGACCTACACGGAAACGGGCCTTCAAAGCAGCGGCAAAAACACGGCGGGCATCGTGGTGGGCGCCGTGACGGTGGACGGACAGAACTATCAGCAGGTGGGCATCCGGGCCGACATTCCCCTGGGCAAGCTGGGCATCGGGCTTGACATCCAGCTTCTGATCGACGAGGAAGGCTCGGTGCGGGACGAGGACTGGGACGACGCCGAGGATTATTTCAACATTCTGTACTATCTGCGATGGGATCGGAAAGGGGCCCCGTTTTACGCCAAGATCGGGTCGCTGGATTACAGCTACATCGGTTATTCCAATATCGTCAACGGCTATTCCAACGCCATTGAATACCCGGACTACAAACGCATCGGCATGGAGATGTCCTTTCAGACCGAAAAATTCATGGGTGAGCTTCTAATCAACGACTACAAGGAACTGGCCGAAGACGAACCCTCGGTCGTGATCGGAACGCGGCTGGGTTACCGGATCCTGCCCAAGCTGGTTCTGGGCGCCTCCGTTGCGGCCGACCTGAACGAGTACAACGGCCTTCGCGACACCGATGACGACGGGTACCCCGACGAGATGGACGAATTCCCCTATGACGGGAGTCTGGTGACGGAAACGGAACGCCTGCTGGCTGCCGGAGTGGCCCAGACCACCATCGACGATCTGGTGGCCCACGGCCAACTGGACGGTCTGACCCGGGCCAACTTGCCGAACTATAAAGATGAACGCTCGGACCTGACCATCTGGGGTCTTGACCTCGGCATTCCCGTCATCGAGGGGGATTTCATCAAGATGGACATCTATTCGGCCTTCACCGATATCGTGGATTACGGCTGGGGCGTGACGGCCCCGGGTTTCCGCACCATGTTCGGTGAGTTCGTGACCCTCACGGCCGAATACCGTTTTCAGTCCGAGGAATTTTTATACGGTTATTTCAACCACACCTATGAGCTGGAACGCGCCCAGGTGGTGAACGACGGCGTGAACAAACGGGCCGTGACCAAGCAGGAAAGCCTCGAAAGCATCACCGAGGACATGGACGGTTATCTGGCCGGCCTGTCGGTGAACCTGTTCAACTATGTCGCGGCCAGTGCCCAGTTCCAGAACATGAAGGGCGGAGATATTGAAAAGAAATCCCTGCTCGGCGAGGTGATCCTGAACAACAAGGCCATCGACATCCTGCCCACGGTCAAGGGCTACTACGCCCAGAACAACGTGGACAGCCTCAAAGAATGGCGCACCCCCAGCACCGTGGCCGGGATTATCGTCCAGCTGAACATGGGCGGCACCACCCTTTCCTTCAATCACCAGTACACCTTCGTGGACAAGAACGGCGACGGCGTCATCGACGGCGACGACGAAACCGTCAAAACCCTCAGCGTCAGCTCGACGGTCACCTTCTGATGGTCTCAAGCGTTCTCCCCCCGTGGTGAAAAATGTCGGGGGGAGGACGTTGGCGGACGGCGTGGACGCCTTGATTGGACCGTATGATCGTGTTCCGGAACGGCTTTTCGGCACCCGGGAAGGATGAATTCGATAAAGGTCTTCCATACCATCAAGGGCTTGGCTGTGGCACCTGAAAAAACAACATCCTCAGGCTTTCGGTTTTCGATCCGGCTTACGGTGGTGGGTGTTTTTATTATTGCCACCATTCTGACCGCGTCGGTGGCCATTGGCCTTCAATTTTATTTCAGCCGGACCCTGGCCCTGGATTCGGCTGTATGCACCTACCGGCACACTGCCGACCTCACCTCCAGCTACCTGAATGATATTGACGACAACGCGGTTCAGATCCTGTCCATCCTGTCCGGGCAACCCGAACTGATTGTCGAAGGCCGGGCCGCCGCCGGAACCTTTCCCCTGATCGCCGGTATGATGGCGAACCACCCCCTTTTTTACGGGATTTACATCGGGTTCGGCAACGGAGACTTTTTCGAGGTCATCAATCTGGACAGCAGCCCGGGTGCCCGCCTGAGCCTCAAGGCGGTGGCGGGGGATCGCTGGATCATCATGGACGTTCGCGACGAAGGCGACCAGCGGCTTCGGCATATCGCGTATTATGACGACGCGTTTCGGCAGACCCGTTCCCGGACGGAAAAAACGGATTTTGATCCGCGCATCCGGCCCTGGTTTGTCCATGCACGAACAGACAGGGTTTATAAAACCGATCCCTACCTGTTTCATTATCTTCAGGAACCCGGCCGGTCCTATTCCATCAAAATGCCGTCTCACGATGCGGTGCTGACCATCGATATCACCCTTTCATCCCTGTCCGGATTTCTGAAACGACAGACCCGTGACCCGAACGCCGAGATTTACCTGTATCAGGACAACGGAACCCTGATAGCGTCCAATCAGTGGGAGGACCGTGAAGATCTTCTCCCGCCTTCGGGGGCCCTTCCTCTCAGCGAAGACATGCGGGCCTATGTTCACCGGCTCGGTAAAATCCGCGTTTCAAACGAGCTTGACTGGCCGCCCATCGATTTTGCCGTATCCGGGAGCCCCCGGGGATACACGGTGGATCTGTTGCGCATGATCGGGAGTATGGCCGGCCTTGAGGTCGAGTTTGTCAACGGCTACGCATGGAATGATCTGTTGGGCTTTTTCAAAAACAAACAGATCGATGTTTTGCAACCGGTGGTTATAACCCCGGACAATGCGGCCCTGGGGATTTTGAGTGATCCGGTGCTCTCCCTTTCCTATGCCGCAGTGACGCGGGCGGGGGAACCCGTGATCCGTGATATCGGTCAGATGCGGGATAAACCCATCGCCATTCCGGCCGGGTGGTCCATTATCCCTGTGATCCGTGAGGCGTTTCCGGATATAAGGATTCTCGAAACCGACTCTTCGGAAGACGCCATCCGCGCCGTCGTCGAACACACGGCCTACGCCACGGTGGACGCCTCGGTTATTTTGCATCATACGGCCGCCAGTTATTTTGCCAGGGGGATCATGTTCCACGAAAACATCCGCCTGGGCGACAAACCCCTGCCCGGGGAGCTGCATTTTCTGATTCAAAGCGACATGCCGATGCTGGCGGAGCTTTTGAATGCCGCCCTTGCCCAACTGGGTGAGGCGGCGATCCGGGATCTTCGGCAAAGATGGTTTCACGGTCAAGAATCATCCGCGGTGCACAAAAAGCACACCGTGCCCTATGAAGTCCTCGTGGATGCGGGAGAGCACGCCGAGAACCTGGGCACGCTCTCCCGGAAAAACATAGGCGGCCGTCCCATGCTCATTTACATCACACGCTTGCAGCAGGATAACGGGGCGGGCGATTATTTTGCGGTGGTGACGCCGGAGAAGCATCTGCTTGCTCCGAGCATGCAGCGGGTCAGGATTTCCATCGCCGTCACCGCGGGCTGCCTTTTGTTGCTCCTGCCCCTCACCTGGCTGTTCGCCGCGCCCATCGTGCGCCCGATCAAACGACTGGCCCTTGAAAACGACAAAATCAAACAGCGCCGGTATGATAAAGTGGAACTTCATGATACCGCCATCAAGGAAATCTTTGAGCTGTCAACCTCCATTGTGGATATGGCGCTCACCATCAAACAGCATGAAGAATCCCTCAAAACGCTTCTCGAATCGTTCATTCAGCTGATTGCCCAGGCCATTGACGATAAATCCCCGTTTACCGCAGAACATTGCGCCCGGGTGCCGAAACTGGCGCTGATGCTGGTGGACGCGGCGTCCCGATCGTCCCGGAAACCCTTTGATGAGTTCCGGCTGCATGGGGGAGACGAATACCGCGAATTCCGGATCGCGGCCTGGCTCCACGACTGCGGCAAAATCACCACCCCGGAATACATCGTGAACAAGGCCACAAAGCTGGAAACTCTCTATAACCGCATCCATGAGATCCGTATGCGCTTTGAGGTATTGTGGCGGGATGCGGAGATCGATTATCTGAAAAAGGCGGCAGACCGGCCGGGATCAGCGGCCGAGGCTGATGAAGCGCTTGAGGAAAAACGCAGGCGACTTCAGGACGATTTTGCGTTCATCGCCGGCCTGAATATCGGCGGTGAATCCATGACGGACGACGAGCATCGGCGTCTTCAGGAACTTGCAACAATGACGTGGCAGCGTCATTTTGATGACCGCTTAGGCCTTTCTCCCATGGAAGCCGATCGTTGTCCCGCAGAAAAAAAACCGCTGCCGGTCACGGAAAACCTGATCGCAGACAAGCCGGAGCACCTTATCGCCCATTCCCATGACATGACCTACGATCAAAAATACGGCATCACGATGGATATTCCTGACCACCTTTATGATCGGGGTGAGCTCCACAATTTGTCGGTGAATCGGGGCACCCTGACCCGGGAAGACCGCTTCAAGATCCAGGAGCACATGATCAGCACGATTAAAATGCTCGAAAGTCTGCCCTTTCCGGAAGAACTGGCCAGGGTGCCGCGATATGCCTCCACCCACCATGAAACCCTTCGGGGGACGGGCTATCCCCGGAAACTTTCCGGTGACGAGCTGTCGATCCCCGAGCGAATCATCGCCGTGGCGGATATATTCGAGGCCCTGACCGCTGCCGACCGGCCTTACAAAAATGCCAAAAAACTCAGCGAAGCCGTCGATATCCTTTATGCCATGGTCGAAGCCGGCGATATTGACCGGGATGTCTTTGAGCTGTTTTTGACCAGCGGCGTCTATCTTACCTACAGCAAACGTTATTTAAACCCGGAGCAGATCGACGACGTGATTATCGGGCGCTATGTCAGGCCATGATAAACATCCCGGCGTCAAAGGCCGGATGCCCTATGGTTTGACCGAAACCAGTCAGCGCACCGCCTTATAAAATGCTCATAGTCCCGATGATGGTCAAAACGCAGGGCCTCACGTCAACGGCATTGAGAAGAAAGTAAATCCTCAACGGCATGGATCACGTTGAACGGTTTTGAAAACTGAGGATGGTTGATGATCAGGTTGATCACTTCTTTTTTAAGCGTCACTTTATTTTCCAGGCCGACGTAGTGACCCACCCTGCCACCGTAGAGCATGTCCTGCATGGGATAAGTTGATAGGGCTTTTAGTAATTCATCGGCTTTGTTTTTCTTGGCAGTAAGCCCTTTTCTTTCGTTGTCGCTTAAAGACATATAAAAGTCGATATAACTCTGATAGAAATCCTTTAACGTTCTGATGTACTGAATTTCTGAATAGAGTAAGTCTTTCTCGGCATCGATGCAGTATGCTGAACTGTTGATCAGGAATAGATTTAACAAAAGCGTTTTGATTGACTCGGAATTTTTTTCAACATAATCCTCGCCAAATTTGGTTTTAAGGTCTTTCAGCCAGTCGCTTGAGTATTCTTTTCTAAGACCCGATTCGTTGGAGCTACACGCCTCAAGCGCTGCATAGTCTTTACGATACAATGTAAAAAGGTTTCGAATCGCTATTTTATGTTCCTCAAGATTATAATTGTAAAAATTTTTTAAATATTGACTGAATTGCTCGTCAGAAAAATCGTTCAATACAAGATTCAACTCGTCAGCCTTATCAACGCTCAAGATGTGATTGGCATCTGCAATGACGTTGCCGCCTGTGATGAGATGAACACTGATTAAAAACATGCTGATTAAAAGTTTGTCATGCAAATGCATCGGCCATGGCTCCCCAGAATTTTTCCAATTTGCCATTTCCAATATGCCTTAGCTTTTCAGTGGCGCAAATGTTGAAAGCGACTGTGCGTACAGGCCCTCCGATCATCTGCATTGCCTGGGCAAATGTGGCAAAATCGGTTTGATGTACTGCAATTAGTGTGTTGATGCCTTTAGGGCTGGGGCCAAACATATTACAAAACACGCCCACGGGTACAAAAAATTGAAACGCATTGGCAAGTTTAAGTCTTCGGTTGATATCCGCGATCTGCTTTTGGCAACAGTCCGGCAGATTGATATTATGAATATTGGGGTAAGCCATTTTTTTCACTTTTTGAAAAATTAATAGGAACTATCGTGATTATTTTTCGGGAATATTAATGCTTTTAAATATTATGTCAAGGTAAAATGTGATTTGGTTTTGAGTGTCATGGAAAGTGATCTCACTCCGACATTACCCGGATTTACGAGACGATGATCAGCAGCGGCAGGGAAACGGCGCCGATGTCGGCGAGGGTATGGCAGATCAGGGCGGGGAGAACGCTTTCATTGGTCCGGGTGATGAGGCCAAGCAGGTAACCGTAAGCTGCGGCGGCGAGAAAAAAGACCGGGCCTCCGATGACGAGATGGACACCGCCGTAGATCAGTGCCTGAATAAGGTTTGAGCGATTGAACGAACCGGACCACGCCATCAGGAGATTCAAGAGCACGACCCGGTAGAGAATCTCTTCGGACAGTGAATTAAGACAGGCGAGAAGCAGGGCGGGAGGAAAAAAGGCAACGCCTTTGAATCCAAAATCATGGGTAAGGAAAAGGTAAAGGGCATAGGCCGCACTCACAAGAAAGCCCGCCGGGAACGTTGTGGAAAACCGTGTCCAGGAAAGGCGCTCTTTCAGACGGGTTCCGCCCTTGAGCCAGGCAAGGGATGCCAGGGCAAAAAAGACAACAGGCAGATAAACCAACACCCGACCCCATGTTTCGGCAGGGGAGGGCGCTCCGTGGAAGGGCCAGGGAACCCCGTGTCGGGTCACGGCCCGGAACGCGGCCGTGCCGGCCATGATGAGACTGGCCAGGAACCCGGCAAGGATAAGTCCCGGCCGGGGAGCTGGAGGCTGAGCCGCCTGTGCCGTTAGCCGTGGTTCGTTCGTCATTGAGCCTTCCTGTTCAGGGCGGGCCGAAGGCGGCTCGCGTGATTCGGAACTTGCGTTGACGCGCCGAGCATGATGACGCCCATGATCAACCCCAGGCCGATGAACACCAGCATGCTCCATTGGGCCTGCGTCATTCCTTTTCCCACGACGGTTTCCGTCCGGATTCCTTCCAGCACAAAGCGAACGCCGCCATAACCGATCAGGTAAAGTGAGGGGATCATCCCCATTTTCAGCCCGGTTTCTTTGGTGATATAGATCCGACGGTACAGGGTCTTGAGGCCCCAGAACAAACACAGGTTCAGCACCATGGCATACAAGGGAACCGGATGGTGGAAGGACACGGCGTGTCCAAGCCATGAAAGATGGATCGGCTGCCCCCAGCAGCATCCCACCAGCAGGCACCCGCAGCGCCCGACGGCATGCCCCAGGGGAATGGAGGCAAACAGGGCATCGGCCAGGCGGCGTTTCTCAAACCCGCACGCCTGACCCAGAACCAGAAGAAAAAGAGTCGGCAGGATCAGGGCCCCGTGGAAGGTCTGGTGGGGCCCTGAGACAAACTGTTCGACAAAAAACCGGACGCTCCACTGATCGGCCGGATAATAAAACATATTGGCGGACCGTGAACCGATGATTCCCAGGGGAAAGACCATGATGATCATCCCGGCGGAAAAGGCCCGCAGCCGGCTTGCCGGATACCCGGCCCGGACCAGCTGCCCCATGAAAAAGGTCCCGGCCGCCGCGAGCCCGAGGATGATCAGGCCGTAGTAAAGTCCGTTCAGGATATAACCCAGAAACGGAAAACCGATATGCCCTGACAGCAGAGGATAAAGCATGGCTTGGCTCACTCGACGGCAAACACGCGGGAGGCGCCTTCATAAGGCGAAACCGCGCCGGTCCAGCCGGATTTCCAGTTTCCGAAATGACGGATCCGGTACTGCCCCGGCGCGGCATTGTCCGGAATGGTCCAGGAAATGGTGACCTTTGAGTTGGCCACGCCGCTGCGCTGCCAGTGGTAGACCGTCTCCGGGTCCCAGTCCCGGGCAACGGGCCGGGCATCGGTGACCTGATCTTCGCAGACCTCGATTGTGTCACAGCCGATCATTTCATCGTGGCAGATCGTCGTTGTCGTGACCGCCTCCACCGTCAGAAAGGTGTCCTGGAGCCTTAAATCGTTTCGGGGATGGCCGCCCCAGAACACGACACGGACCGTGTCGCCGCGCCTGTAACCGGGCTCTGCGTCGGTTTCCACATCGCCGAAGTCCTTGCCCAGGGGGGTGTCGTCAAACACCACCTTGAAGGTGTTGAGGATCTGCCTGTCTCTGATATCCCGCGGGGTCGGCCCGGGGGCCGAGGGGACGCCTGTGGCCATGTCCGAGGCGATGCCCGCAAACCGCTGTTGATAGGCGGAAAGCGAATGGGGCCCGAAATGGGTGGACGCCCCTTCGTAATGCTGCAGCGCGTATTCTTCCCGGGTGGCGGTGTAACCGGCATAGGCATTGGACACCGCCGCGACGACCACATGATCAACCGTGCTCCCCATGGCATTTTTCACGGTGTCCCGCAGCCGCCGTCCGGCCATGGTGGTGATTTCCGTGGGGAACCCCACGACGGCCAGTTTTCCGATTTTGAGAATCTGAACCGGCAGCACCTCGGGCGAAAGGGGAATGCCCTGGGGCCGGATCCGTCCCATGGGCAGGATAATCGGTTTTTCACCGTGGCAGTCCTGGTCCTCGGGCATCAGGGTAAAGGCCCAGGGAAAGACCGTTCCCAGAATGGACACGGGATAAGGATAGGTGATGCCTTCGCCGATATCGATGCCCTTCCCGTCTTCGGTGCTGCCGGCAAGCATGGACAGGCCGATGGCCGCGCTGCAGGTGGCGGCGGAGTCCACTCCGTCCGGAAGGAATTCCCCGGCAATGGGTTCCTGTGAAAAATCGACATACTGGTGGCGGTAATCAACGCCCGGCCCCAGGGGCTCCGATGCCGCGTGGTAGAGTTCCATCGCTTTCCGGTACTGCCGCTCACCGATGGTTTTCATATGATCGAAATCATCCACCCCGTTGGGATAGCCCCAGAAAATATTGGGGGACACATCCCCGGCATTGGTCTGGGCAAAGGCGGCCACAAAGGGGTGTGCCTCCGCGTAATTCGTCCCCATGCTCTTTTCAAAAAGATACGAGGCATACCCTTTGTTGTCGCCGCTGATCAGCCGGTTGGTGTTACCCAGGCTGGTGGGATGGACGGCAAACCAGTTGAGGGTTCCCATGGCCCGGCCGTCATGCGTGACGAACTTTAAAAGCGTCATGGTTTTATCGGTATTGGCATCATAGCGGCTGATTTCGTCTGCAGGGTTGTTGGCATAGGCCTCGGGCGACCGGTTCCAGCCGCAGTCATCCAGCTCGCCGGTGTTGATCAGAATGGTTCCGGGGGCGAGGGCCTGGTGGGCACGGACGATGGACTGAAAGATCCCATCGGACACGCAGTTGAAATTTGTGTCATCGTATCCCAGCATGGACAGGTTATACATGGCATAGTGGGAATACCCCCCTGGAGCGCTGTGGGTGTGATTGGCGCTGATCAGGACGTTCTGATCCGTATAAAACCCGCCAAATTCGCCCCCCAGTAATTCAACCACCCGCTGTTTGACTCCCTGGGGAATGATGCAGGTATCGGCGCTCACAAAAACCACCCGTTTACCGGACAAGGGGTCCGCGACCACAAAGGCCCGGGACCTGATCCGCATGCTGATGCCCTCGGTTTTCTGATCGGGCATGGAATAGCCCATCATGCCCAGTTCAGCCGCAGGCCCGGTGATATCGTACATCCCCGCACCGATGAGAACATCCGAAGCCTGGGCCGTGACGGCCGTCAGACAAAAAAACATCACCACCGGAATAAGCCGGGTCATCCGTGAAAAACCCTGTGCCGCGATTGTCATTTTTAACCCTCCCTTGATAAATGGCCTGTGAACGTCTGGTATGGTCCCGGAAACATGACAGCACAGCCAAAGACCCAGGATGTGACCCTGGCCGTCATGTGTGGTAAACTTTAATCAATAAAACAATGGGTTGCATTCGAGCTGGAGGATATTCGCCCTGCGCGTAAACATCGTTTGCAAGCAGAACGGTTTAACTGAGTGGTTGCTCACTCATCCATCGCACAGGGCGGGGCCGGCTGTCAAATGTTTTTTTGTACGTCCGGATGATAAACACCGCTGAAAATAACGTTCATGGGCCAGCCTTTATAGCGGTTGCCAAAAAAACGTTACCTTTAATGGGCCTCCGGCGGCCGGCTTTTGAAAAGCCGGACAAACGGATTGGGTTCGTAAGACTCGAATAAAAGGAGCATTCTGACCCATCGGAATATCCAGAACATCACGCTTGTTATGAAACGTGATAGTTTAAGACCTGTTTTGTCAAACGTTTACAAAAAGTTTGGCCCCCGGCAGGGCCGTCGGAGACGTGAATCGGAACAGACTTATGACAACCACTATAGATGGCACAGCCCGCAACGACGCATAAAAGGGTTGGGAGCTGTTGGACAGAGCTACGAAGTCAAATTAAAACGGAGATTTACCCCACAACCCCCAGCGCCCCGCGAACGAACCGCATGATGCCTTTGACCATTTTTTCGTCGTTGTCCAGGGCGTCGTCGCCGGCAAAAATCTTCATGCGTTCGGCGAAGTATTCGGATGTGTAGGAATACTGGAGCGTGATGATCAGGTTGTCGAGGCAGAAGGCGGTGACGGCATCGTCCAGGTCCGGGGCGATGACGCCCTGCTGTTTCGCCTCGGCGATCAGTCCCCTCAGGTAGACCGCCGTGATGGTTTCCATTTTCCGGGAAAGCCGGCGGGAAAGGTGGGCCAGGCCTTCAGAGGCCATGTCCTGATAGATCTGGTTGAGTTCGGGGTTCAGCCGGGAATACTTCTGCACCGCCCGGATGATGCGCTCGAACTTGTCGAAAATATCCCCGTCCTGGGTGTTGATGGTTTTGAGAATGGATGCGATGATCTGATAGCCGTTTTCACCGACGGTCAGAAACAGGGCTTCCTTGGATTCGAAATAATTGTACATGGACCCGATGCTGATGCCCGATTTTTTGGCGATGACATTGATGTTGGCCGTGGCAAAGCCCTTGCTCGCGAATTCGGCCGCGGCCGTGGCGAGAATTCGGGTCCGCTTCTCCTCGGGAATATGGTCAAAGGCCTCTTTGTGGTAAATATGTTCGGACGGCTCGTTGAGGCCGGCGGGTTCTTTGTTCGTGCTCATCGCGTTATCCACTCCGTTTGGCCGGGTTCGACCGGGTGTCAATGACGTTCATGTGAAACAAACCATGCTGTGAATATCCACGCTTTACCCCTAAAGTCAACCTCAATTGATCGAAAAGGCAGGGCAAACGTATGCTGTACCCGGTTGATTGCGTTTTTCCTGAAGCGGGTCAGTCGCCTGGACCTGCCCTTGGCTTGGCATATCCTGACGCCGTGCACCATGCTTTGGGCATGGTCTTGTAATCTCTGTGCCTCTGTGCCTCCGTGAGAAAAAAAAGACCGGCTCTCCTTCGGGGAAGCCGGTTTAAGGACTCTCACAGAGACACAAAGCCACGGAGAAAAGCCGGACATGCCGGGGCATGTCGCACGGTGCCGCCCATCGAAATGGGGAAGTTGTCCGGAGTTCCGTGGACACCTTACATAACTATTGGTCTAAGCTGATTAATGGTTTGAGTTAAGTAAGATGTCACCAGATCCCTGGACTACAATGTGGCCCGCCATCCTGTATTCACCATCAAAACCAGTGACGGCACCTATGATATCTCCGGACCGGCCCTGGATCTGGATACCTGGCATACCGTGGCCGGACGGTATTCAAACGGCCAACTGGAACTTTCGGTTGACGGAACGGAACTGACACCCGTGCCGGTCACCGGAACCCTTGCCTACCCAGGCACCCATAAAGGGCTTGTGGTGGGTAATGGCTTCAACGGATACATGAATGGGTTGAAGATGATGATGACCTGCCCGAGGATTTATCCAGAAAGATCATCAAAACCCTTCACGCTGCCGGTGCCCGCAAGATTGCCGCCTGCTTCAGCGACGACGAGGAATACCAGGTCTACTGGGCCTACGACGGAACGGCATTCAAAATCCTCTACACCCGTGATGACGACGAGGACATGGACGAAAAAATCATGGACCTGGACCCGGACGAAGCGCTTCAGTGGGTTGCAAAAAAATTCAACAAATAACCCGTATCAGGAGGTCCGGCTTACCTCTCATTAACATTACAGCCGATTCTTTTTCTATCCTTTGCGCATATGATACAAGGCACGGTTTCGTTTTATCAAAGGTCAACAAAAAATCCGCCTGCCGTTCGCCCGATCATATTTTAAAAGCCTGCGGCTGAGACCCTGTCGGGCATCGGCTTGGCAAAAGGCAACCGTCGGTCACCTGACGGCGGCCGATCTGATAAAAAGGCAGCCTTTGCGGGTTGCCCTTCAAATTATTATTCGTTTGCTTCTTTAAGAACGGTATCTATCAGTTCTTTACGCACATAGATGCCATTTTCAGGAAGAGCTTGAACGTAGGGTTTGATGTGTTGGATTATCCCTTGTTTCTTTGCGCGAAGCAGCAAGCCAATGGTTCCGATATGTTTCAGGTTTGATGGCTTCGTAAAAAGTCCGATTTCTGCGTTGCGCTTCATCCCTCGTCACTGCGGCGTACCCTAAGTACCCCTCATTCCTCGGGATTTGCGACGCCTTGAACTCGAACTTTTTTCTTTACCATCTTTTGATGAATTATTACGAGTTCATCAGGTTTAATCGTTTTGCGATTCTCCTGGCGTGCGAATCATCGAGTAAAATGGTGCAGTCCCGTATGGTCTGTGCCAGGGCTATGGCTTCAGCCTCACCCGTATCAACAAGAATGTTTAGCGGTTCAACCAATAATGGGTCAGGCTTTTGAAAATCAAACCATGAAACTTGACTTACCTCATAGGCCCCGGGCATTCCTTTGCCTTTGACCGTCACCTCCGTCCACACGTAAGTCGGAACAATGACTTTGGAAAACAGGTGTGGCAACAACTCAAGCTGGTTGATTCTGGCGAGAGCGATAAGGGGGCCGCTGTCTGGGATAGCTACCGGTTCACGCATTTCCCAATTCATCTGTGATCTGCTCGTCGTCAAGGTTTATAACCGGTATTTCAAAACGGCTTATCTCAGCCATGAAACTGAGCTTGTTCATTCCGCAAAGTTCCGCTGCTTTACCGAGTGAAAGCCGTTTAAGTTCAAACAGCTTGACGGCCAGTAAAACCCGCATTTCCTACTCAAACGCCTCTTTTGACTTGCCCGCCAATATTAAAAGATCGTCATTGTAAGGTATTGAAAGCACGTTCATAACGTCACACCTTTTTGGTTTTCCCATTTACCGTTTATTCACGATTATAACGCAAAGACCATGATAGGTACATACTCTAATTGATCGAAAGGGCAGGGCAACCGCATGTCTGTACCCGGTTGATTGCGTTTTTCCTGAAGCGGGGCCGTCGCCTGGACCTGCCCTTGGCTTGGCACATCCTGACGCCGTGCACCATGCCTTGGGCATGGTCTTGTAATCTCTGTGCCTCTGTGCCTCCGTGAGAAAAAAAAGACAGGTTTTCCTTCGGGGAAGCCGGTTTAAGGACTCTCACAGAGACACAAAGCCACGGAGAAAAGCCGGACATGCCGGGGCATGTCGCACGGTGCCGCCCATCGAAATGGGGAGGATGACTCATGGGGATACTATCGGCATCGAACGGTGTGGGTATCGATAGCGATAAAACAGGACACTTATATGCGATTACCATGATCAAAAGGGCAGGGCATCTGAAATTTTGACGTTCGTTATTTTCAGCTTGACATTTTGTGAAACATTCATGAGTATGGCCTTGTGAGTGACTGCTCACTCTTTCCTGAATGAATCACAACCGATGATTGACAAATCGTTAAGCCAAGGAGTGTCTGACGTATGAGCGATGCCTTCGTTAAGGCCAACCTGAACCTCTACGCGGTCCTGAGGAATCTGGAGGATCTGCCGGGTCTCGATCCGTCGGTCGCAGCGGCGATCCGCACCTGGGATATCTCCATTCAGTTTACGGTGATGCGCGGCCCCAAAGGGTACCTCGTGTTTAAAAACGGCGCCTGCTCGTTCGGCGAAGGGGTCCATCCGTCGCCAGACGTCCGTCTTTTTTTTACCTCTCCGGCCCACTTCAACAAGATGATGGACGGCAAATCGTCGCCCATTCCCCTGAAAGGCCTGACCCGGCTGAAATTTCTCATGAAAGATTTCCCCAAAGTCACGGACCGGCTGGAACATTACCTGAAACCCGACGCCGAAAAGATGAAGGATCCGGCCTACATGAAAATCAATACGACGTTCACCTTGAACACCGCCGTGTTTGCGGTGAAGGAGCTGGCAGTCCATGACCCCGTCGGCAAACTGAACGCCGCCCACATCATGAACGGCACCGTGCTGTTTGACGTGCAGCCCGACGGCCCCCAGGTTTTTCTGACCTTCCACGACGGAGATATTTTCGCAACCAAAGGCAGGCCGGACAAGCCCCTGGCCCTCATGCAGTTCAGGGACCTTCAGTCGGCCAATGATCTGTTGAACAATGTCAGTGATCCGTTTACGGCGGTGGCCGGCGGCGATGTGCTGCTGCGGGGACGCATTGCCATGATCGATGCGATCAATCAGATTCTTGACCGGGTTCCACACTATTTATCCTGAACGGGGAGGCATGAGCGATGACATCAACCTATCACTACACCAAATCCCAGGACCTGTTCCGCCGGGCGGCCAAAGTGATCCCCTGCGGGATTCCGGGCCACATGAGCCCCACGGTCAACATGCCCCCCACCGATTATCCGATGTATGCCGTCAAATCGGAAGGCGCCCGGTTCACGGACATCGACGGCAATGTTTTTATCGACTACCTTTGCGCCTACGGCCCCATGATTCTCGGCTACAACCATCCCGTGGTGGACGGGGCGGCCAAAGCACAGCTTGAAGACGCCAACCTGACCATGTGCGCCTCGCCCCGCATGGTGGAATTGGCCGAATATCTGGTGGATACCATCCCGGCGGCCCAGTGGGCGTTTTTTGCCAAAAACGGGGGCGA
The DNA here is from genome assembly GCF_054657895.1 of Desulfatiferula olefinivorans. Classification (NCBI taxonomy): domain Bacteria; kingdom Pseudomonadati; phylum Thermodesulfobacteriota; class Desulfobacteria; order Desulfobacterales; family Desulfobacteraceae; genus Desulfatiferula; species Desulfatiferula olefinivorans. The sequence goes on from NZ_BAAHXV010000004.1 coordinate 116,508, forward strand.
TGTGACCAACTACGCCACCATGATCGCACGGTCCGCAACGGGCCGGAAAAAGATCGTGATGATTAAGGGCGGTTACCACGGGGTGGCGGCCTGGATGCAGGCCCCCGGCCACCACGGCGTGGTCGAGGACGATTACGCCAACATCGTCCGGATTCCCTGGAATGACGTGGGCGCGTTCAAACGGGCGATCGCCGACCATCCGGCCGACATTGCCGGATTCATTGCAACCCCCTACCACGTCCCCACCTTCTTCGACAGCGAACTGCCCGCCGAAGGCTACTGGCAGGAGATCCAGGCCATCTGCAACAACGAGGGCATCGTGTTGATCGTCGATGATATCCGCCACGGGTTCCGACTGCACATGGGCGGGTCCTGCGAGTATTTCGGGTTCACGCCGGATCTGATCTGCTTCTGCAAGGCCCTGGCCAACGGCTATGCCATCTCGGCCCTGGTGGGTAGAGACAGCCTTAAAAACGAAGCCGCCAAGGTCTTTTACACGGGAAGCTACTGGTATCAGGCCGTGCCCATGGCCGCGGCCCTGGCCTGCCTCAAGGAACTGAAACGCCTGGATGCCCCGAAGGTATTGATCGAAACCGGTAAAACCATCTTCGAGGGCATCGCGGATATCGCCAAAACCTATGGCTATACCCTCACCATTTCCGGGGCCTTTTCCATGCCGACCATCCGCATCGCCAACGACGACAGCCTGATGCTGCACCAGGACTGGTGCGCCGAATGCACCAAACGGGGCGCCTTCATCCAGTCCCACCACAATCTGTTTATATCCATGGCCCATCACGACGAGGCGGTGATCAACCAGACCCTCGCTATCGCAGATCAGGCCTTTAAAGCGGTTAAAGAAAAATACGGGGACGCATTTTAAGATTTTGGGCCTCCGGCGGCCCTCCCGGGGGGGCAGCTTTTAAAAAGCTGGGCAAATGGATTGAAAAAAATCATGGGCAGGGGCACGGCATGCCGTGCCCCTGCCAAACTTGTTTTGTCAAACTTTTTCAAAAAGTTTGGCCCCCGGCAGGGCCGCCGGAGGCACACCTTAAATCATAGACTGGAGGAGGCGACATGGCCATTTCGGATCAGGAGATCAGGGCGCTTGAGGAACGGGCGCGGGGGATACGTAAGGATATTGTCGATGTCACTGAATGGGCCGGAGGGGCGCACATCGGGGGAGGCCTTAGCATGGTGGAGATTCTGGTGATTCTTTATTTCAAGTACCTGGCCATCGACCCGGCGAACCCTGATATGGCCGAGCGGGACCGGGTGGTTTTGAGCAAGGGCCATGGCGGGGTGGGGTATGCGCCGGTTCTGGCCCGGCGGGGGTATTTTGATTTTGACATGCTCAGAACCTTCAACCAGTTCAAGTCCCCTTTCGGCATGCATCTGGACGGTCGCAAGGTCAAGGGGGTCGATGTGTCCACCGGTTCGCTGGGCCACGGCCTGTCCATGGCCGTGGGGCTGGCCCTGGGGGCGCGTCTCCAGAAAAAAAGCTGGAAGACCTACTGCATATTGGGTGACGGCGAGTGCAACGAAGGGTCGGTCTGGGAGGCGGCCATGTCGGCTGCCATGTTCAAGGTGACCAACCTTGTGACCCTCGTGGACCGGAACCGGCTGATGATCGACGGGAAAACCGAGGACGTCATGGCCCTGGAGCCCTTTGCCGACAAGTGGAAGGCCTTCGGATTCACCGTCAGAAACATCGACGGCCACAGCTTCAGGGAACTGGCCGAGGCCATCGAGTTTGCCCACGGTCACACGGACGCTCCAGTGGTCATCATCGCCAACACCGTCAAAGGCAAAGGCGTGGACTACATGGAAGACAATGTGAAATGGCATTACGGCAGCATGGATTCCAGGCTGGCCGAGGCAGCCCGGGCCTCCATCGACCGGATGGCCGGCGCGACCCTCAACTGATACCCCTGTTTTCAGGATGATATTCGAAGGAGATCTTATGAGCGAAGTCACAGGCACGACCTGGACGGTCTACGACGCCAACAAAATGACCCAGGCCGAGATTTACGGCCGGGTTTTATGTGAACTCGGTGAAACCCACCCCGCCATCGTGGGGCTCACCGCAGATCTTGCCAACTCCACCAAAATCGGGCTGTTCGGCGAAAAATACCCGGACCGTTTTTTCAACGTGGGCATTGCCGAGCAGAACCTGTTCGGCGTGGCGGCAGGTCTTGCCAAATCGGGACTGCTGCCCTTTGTGTCCACCATGGCGGCCTTTGTGTCCATGCGGGCCTGCGAACAGGTCAGAACCGACATCTGTTACCAGAATCTCGACTGCAAGATCATCGCCACCCACGGCGGTATCTCCTTTGGAACGGCGGGAAGCACCCACAACGCCCAGGAGGATCTGGCCATCATGCGGTCCTTTCCCAACATGACCGTCATCGTGCCCGCCGACGGCATTGAAACCGCCAACGCGGTCAGGGCCTGCGTGAAGCATCCCGGCCCCGTGTATATCCGGGTGGGCCGGGGATTCGAACCCACCTATTATCCGTCCGAAGACTACGGCTTTGAGATCGGGAAAGCGGTGACCGTCCATGAGGGCACCGATATCACGCTGATCTGCTGCGGCGTCACCGTGCTCCAGGCGGCCGAAGCGGCCAAGGTCCTGAAAGAGGAAGACGGGCTGAGCGTTCGGGTTCTCAACATCCACACCCTCAAACCCATCGATCAGGCGGCCATTCTCAAGGCCGTCGTGGACACCCGGCGGATCATCACCCTTGAAGAACACACGGTCATCGGCGGCCTGGGCTCGGCCGTGGCCGACGTCATCGCCGCAAGCGGCAAGGGCTGCGCCTTTGAAAAAGTCGGGCTTCAGGATGAATTCTCACTGGTCGGCTACCCGGAAGATCTTTACGCCCATTACAAAATGGACACGAGCGGCATCATCGAAAAAGTAAGGGAAGTGATGGGCCGGGACTTCGAGGAAGACGACGACTGGGAAGACGAGGTGTGACATGGCTGACGACAGAACCCTCCTTGCGACACGCATCATCCTTCGAGCCATTTTGCCGGTCATGAAGGTGGTTCTCTCCGATGACCCCGCCATGAAAAAACGTTTTGAATCCGTCACGGCCCGTGTCCAGTTCACGGCGAAAAACGGAACCGGAAGCCTGGGGGCCGCCCTGGTGTTCAATCGGGGGGAGCTGACCATCGAACAGGGCGTGGGAGAGCCGGCCGACCTCACCTTCTCCTTTGGCTCACCGGAAAAATTCAACGCCTTTCTGGCGGGAAAATCGGTGATCCCCATGATCAAAGGCGTGAAAAACATCCGTCTTCTGGCCAGGGTGGTGTCCCTGCTGCTGGCCATGAAGATTCTCCTGCCCACGGCCCGGCCCAGGACACCGGACAAAAAACGACTGAAAGTCAAGATGATCCTCTACATGATCACCACGGCCCTGAGCCAGTACAACAAAGGCGGCGATCCGGCCATGGCCGCCTGGACCGGCAAGCAGCCGGACCGGATCTACCAGATGTCGGTGGACAAGGAAGACGATATGGCCGCATACCTCCGGGTCAAAGCCGGAAAAACCAAAGCGGGGCGAGGCTTCTACACCCGGCGCAGACCCTTTGTCCACATCCGTTTCGCCGGCGTCGATGACGCCCTGCCCATTTTGCTGAACGACATCGCCTTCGTCGAAGCCGTGGGCCGGAATCTGGTCACCATCGAAGGCTCACCGGAATACGGCGCGAATCTCAATGATTTCATGCAACGCATCCAGGCCCTGGTGGTATAGTTTGGCTCTGTATCTTGACAAACATTTCAATGCCTCCGGCGGCCCTGCCGGGAGCCAAACTTTTTGAAAAAGTTTGACAAAACAGGCGATGGGGTTCATTCCAATGCACCCTGTCGCATCATCACTCCCCAACCCGTTTGTCCGGATTTTTAAAATCCGGTCCCCCGGAAGGGCCGCCGGAGGCACAATTTTCAAAGTCACAACAGGTAGGACGTCGGTTTCATCCATTTCTCATCCCTTTCGGTACACTGCCGGGAGACACAAGGAGGCCTGTCATGCTGAAAAAATGTGTTTGTGGTGTCATTGTCTTTCTATGTGCAACCGCCGGAAATCTTTTCGCCAACATCGACAACCTGTCCAACATGAGCGCCGAATGGATCAGGACTGGGAACCGCAACGCCGCCACCGATGCGGCGGACATCGTGATCTACAACCCCGGCGGCATCACCGAGCTTCCCGACGGATTCCAGATCAACATCGGCAACCAGACCCTGATGAGAAAACCCAGGCACAGCTACGATCTCACCGCCTACGGCATGGGCCCCGAGAGCCATGAGCAGGACGGCACCGACTGGTTTCTTCCCAATGTCTACGTGACGTACAACAAGGATAACTGGGCCCTGTTCGGCGGGTATTACATTCCCGGCGGCGGGGCGGTGGCGGATTATCCGGACGGGACGATCGAAACCGATATGATCGGAATGGGACTGGTACAGGCCATGGTTTTCGACGGGTACACCGGCGAGTCTCTGAAAGCCGAATCCATCTACAACACCCTGACCTTCGGCGGAACGTACAAAATCAACGAGACCGTCTCCGCAGCCGTCGGCCTGCGTTACATTCTGGTGAAAAACAACATCAAGGCGGGCCTGACCGGACTCACCGACCTTGGCGGCGGCGTATTCAACCCGACGCCCCTTACCGTCGATGTTGATGAAGAGGCCGACGGTGTGGGATTTCTGGCCGGTGTCAATGTGAACCTCACGCCTCGAATCAATCTCGGCTTCCAGTACCTGTCCAGGGTGGGGCTGGATCTGGAAACATCGGTGAACCGTGACGATCTGGCGTTCCTGGGTCTGTTCACCGACGGCGAGAAAAATCCCCGGGACCTGCCGGGCATGCTGGGCCTGGGCCTTGGCTGGGACCTGTCCGACGCCCTCTATGCGGAGATCAATTACAGCTACTGGTTCCAGAAGGACTGCGACTGGGGAAACGATGGCGCCGGACGGGACATCGCCCACATGGCCGGAGACGCCCAGTCCGCAGGGCTTACGGCATCCTACCGGTTCAATCCGGCGCTTCTTTTCAGTGCGGGTGCCACCTACACCCATTTCATGTGGAACGACATCGACGGATACTACGAGGCCAACCTGGGGTCCTACGATGTGCTGTACACCGACAACTGGCACATCGGAGGCGGAGTCGCATACTCCCTTACGGACCATGTGGTGATGAACCTGAGCCTGGGCCGAACCCTCTGGGAGGACAAGGACCTGACCAACTCTCAGCTCCCCGGCGTGACCATTGCCACAAAAAACAGCACCACCATCGTGGCTGTCGGATTCAACGTGGGATTTTAAGAGCTTTGCCTGCGGCGCCACCTGCGGGGAAATCAGCAGATTCGTCAACCACCCGTTCCTGTCATTGGAAAAGGCTGTTTTTTCAGATTATAAAAATGGACATGATAGGTGAACACCGCCTGCTCAGTGGTAATGGCCAATCCCGCCCAGTTGAGATCCCGGCCGACCTCTTTGCCTGCGGCGATCTGAACGCATTGCGGGTGATCATCGCCCGGAAAAGACAGATAGTATCCGATCTGAAGGGCTGGATTTTCAATGGCTGTTTCAATGGAGCATTCCTGCCAGGGCAGAAAATCATGACCCTCCCGGAGACCCGTTGCCGATTTCAATCTCGGAAAGCAGGTCCCAGGGACTTCGTTCAATAGAATCAGTTCTCCAAGGTGCCGGAGGGATTGCCCGTTGACGCTTATTTTCAAGCGATCAGCTTCTGCTGTGTAACGGACCCGGCAGTAGCCATAACTTTTGCCGGGTTTCATCGTGCTGCGAATCTGAAAAAGCTTGAAAAAGGCATTTCTGATTTTCAAACCGATTGGCTGGCATAGGGGCCGCTTCATATAAACACCGACCAGTTTTTCCATCATGATCCTGAAATAAGAGGGGGCTGCAACCCCTGAAATCTGCCAGGTATCCATTAAATTCAGATGATAAACGATTTCAAATGTTTCGGGGCTTATCACTTTTGAAGACCAAAGAGAGGGGAACAGGGTCAGGTTGTCTGATTTTATCACAGGAAGCCCGAACCCGGCGCATTCTCCGGCAAATACCTCCTTGTGATGACAAAGGGTAAGGCCCTTTGCCATCCCTTTGGTTTTCCCTTCTCCGGTTGACGAAGAGTGCATGAGAAATAGATCTTCTGAAATAGCTAACACGTTGACCTCGTATATGTGACCTGGCCTGAAACCATTCGGGGACCCGGGATAAATGTTTATCCGGGGCCCTTATCGCTTTGACTTGGACGGGTTACCGGAACCCTGCTTGGGTTTACGCCTGTCGTTGAACTGTTTATAGACACGTTCAATACGTTTTTTTAAATAATCTTCGTCAAACTCGGACTGAAAAACCATCCGGTTTTCATTTTCAAATGTCCAGTCAAGGGTTTTGTCCACGTGCATGACCCGATCATACAACCGTGTTCCGGGTAGCGGGTAGGGAATGGTGAAAGAGACTTCATCAAGCGGCAGGGAAAGGGCCCATTCAAATGTATTTTCGATGGTTTCGTACGTTTCACCAGGGTATCCCACGATGAAAAAGCCGGCGGTTCGGATATCGCTTTGGGCAAACAGTTCTATGGTTTTTTGCGCGTCATCGATCGTGGTCTTTTTGTTCATTAATTTCAGGATGTCATTATTGCCTGACTCCAGTCCGAAAAAGACCTTCCGGCACCCGGAATCCTGCCACAGTTCGATGTCTGACGGGGAAATTCTGTCCACCCTGGACAGACAAAACCATGCCATATCCAGTTTTTCCGAAATCAAACGGTGACAAAAGCACCGGGTATGATCCGGATCGAGGCTGAAGCAGTCATCGGCTATCCAGAGTCCCTCGTACCCTCGGGCTTTGATATCCCGGATTTCTTCAAAAATTCTGTCCATGTGGCGAAGACGAAGACGATTCCCAAAGATAGGTTTTGAACAGAAATCGCAGTCAAACGGGCACCCGTAACTTGTCATGATACTTGCCAGTGAAAGCTCTTCCCGATCATGCCAGAACTGTTGATAGTTTGAATGATCATAATCGTCGCGGTCGGGAATGGGAAGGCGGTCAAGGGCGTTTTTGTCAGAAGACTCGCTTGGGATCTGAACCACGGCGCCATTTTGATGATCGTTAAAATAAATCCCCGGATAGTTTTTGAGGTTTGTTCCACATCCCGAAAGACGATCCGGGGAACGCTCTGATCGCAGATAATCCAGGCAAAACCGGGGAAAAGAGACATCCGATTCACCGCGAAACACCACGTCAAAGGCCGTTGAAAAATGTTCGGGCTTCAACGTCGGTAACGGACCACCGCATGTCAAAAGGGCTCCCGGGAGAGCGCTTCGGATATTGGCGGCAAGCGTCATGGCGTTTTCCGACATGGACAGCATCACATAAATTCCCACGATCCGGGGATTGGCATGGATAATTTTTGAAATAACATCATCATGGTTTTTAAATGTGCAGTCAATGACGTGGGTGTGCAGGGCGTTCTTTCGTAAAACAGCGGCCAACTGGGCGATGCCAAGGGGATGGAAAAGCATGGCTTTGGGTGCATGGGTATAAAAATACGGGTATATCAGCAGGACATCCGTCTGGTCGGATTGGCCTGATCTGTTGTTGGGCAGGTTCAGCGGGAGTTTTGTTGCCATAATTACTGTTTCCTGGGCAGTCGGGTTGCGATTTCAGCAGCGTGTTTACGGTTTGTGCTGGAGATAAAATGGGCAAGGCCGGTTTTACCTGAATTCGTCGAGTTTTTATTCAGCTGATTTTCCAGGTAAGCACCCCTCTGCGTCAGGGCCTTGACCTGTTCGATCAAAGATAGAACCCAATGCTCGAGGGACTCTATGGAGCCTCGAACTGGTTTCGGTGTGGATATCCAATCTTTATTTGAAAAGGCTCAGTTTAATATCATGAAGAAAGCAATAACACACTATCAAGCGAAAGTCTGGATTTATTTCAATTATTTCAATGTGTTACGCATTTACATTTTTTTTTAATTATTTCAAACGGTTAGCCCAGCAAGATTATACCCTGTCAAAGGATGATGAACTCGTAAAAAGTCATCATAAGGATAGAAGGTCAGGTTGAAAACGTTGCCTAACCGCCCAACCACCCCTTGAATCAAATTCGACAGGCGCCAAGGTCAATCATGGAGCAGGGAAGGGCCCTGGCCCTAAGAAATCAGGGCAATTTTTTTAGCAAGCGGGTCTTCATTTTTACGATGCATCCGGCGTTTAGGCACAACGATCCCAGGGATGGTGGATGGCATGACGTTTTGATTGGGAGAAATGATTCAGGGAAAGCGTCTCAGGGCATAGACCCCCGATAGGCCGCTGATCGGATTGGGGATTTTTTCGCGTTTGTGTTTGAAATGGTCTTTGAAGTGGTCGTACATGCGGCTGACAAATGCTTTGGATCCGATGATCTTCGAGTCCGTGAAATAGCGGGTCTGTTTGAAAAACCGGTCGGCCGTCGTGACCTCGAAATTCTTATTTTCGGCCTTTGAAAATGTTTTTTTCAGGAATCGAGCTGCCTTAGATGAGGCGGTTGCTTGACCTTAGTGTTGTTTAGGATTTTACGGCATTGGGCTGTGGGGCCTATCTGTGATCACAGAGCTCGTTCTTGGATAGTCGGACAAATCCGATATCGTGGTTTACCGACGGGGTTTGGCGGCACCGGGTTTCCGTGGCATGCTTTGAAGCGATTCCCCTGAACGACTTGATTTGTTATCTGTTTCCAAGCGATGCTAATAATTATTTCTTCATGTCATGGAAACGACTTGACGGGAAAAACACTGTGGCGTACCATGCGTCCCATCCTTTTTTTGTGGATCTTGTTTTTGACAAATAAAGCATTAATCATTTAAATGGGGCGACATGTCGTTCGCATCTTATTTTTTTGATAATAGTGAATTATTAGATTTCATGGGTTTGAAGGCTCGAAAAAAGTGAATGCAATCAAGATAGAATCTAAATGTGCAAAAGAGACATTCAATGACTTGAACGATCTTTTGAGAAAACATAAAAAGCTTTATTACGTCCGATTTGGAGATGGCGAAATATTATCCATGCAGGGGAAGGACGACTGTAATTATACTTCGAGCGAGGCATTGACACATGAGCTGATCGAAGCATTTACGATTGATGATCCGCAATATTTGATTGCATGCGCTATAAATCCTCCCAAAGAAAGAAAAACGTCAAAAGGTGTTTTTAATATTGTGGGTCATAACCAAGAAATGGAAGATTTTTTGGTTGGGCAAAAATTAGTCACAAAAAAAATGTGTTATGAAAATGCCATTTGTTTTCATTACGCTGGGGTTTTTCATACCAGAAAGGCGCTCCTTTTTTTTGATGAACATATCAGGCCCAAGAAAAAAATGTTTATTGGAGGCACACCTAAGGATGTTGCCGAAAAGTTATACGGAACCATCCATTATTATGTGCAAGTCCCCATCAAAAACGCATATAACAGCATCGATGAGTGGTGGCCAGGGATTGAGCGAGATGTCGACGATGTTGATCTCGTCATTACAAGCGCAGGTGCGGCCAGTAATGTTATCTGTAAACGTTTGTGGGTTCTTAACAAAGAAATTCATCTTCTGGATATCGGGTCAATGATAGATGCCGTTGAAGGTTATATGTCTCGTAAATGGATCAGATTGCTTGGTCACAGAATTAACAATATGCTACCCATGGAACACAGAGACAACAGCCTTTCGTTTAAGATAAAATTTTGTTATAAAGATATATACTATTATTTCAGGCGGTTGTTTATTTGATTTAATCTTCTGTGCTGGATTGAGCAGAAACAACTGTTTCCATCATCTGTTTTTTATTGCGCTGCCGAGGTTTTATTACCCAGCCTCATGGGGCTCAAAAAAGGCGCCGCAGGCCATAGTTTTGCTAAGCTTTTTCAAAAGCGTCCAATACCCCGTCCACTTGCGGCGGGGTAGTTTATTTGTTTAATTTTTCCGGACCTTCCCGGTAACAATTCCTGCCAGCGATATAGAGTTCGACCTCCCCATACATTCTTCTATGATTATTATAGAGCACCAAACCTGTCACAAAAATCAGTGTTATGCGTGTATTCTTCACGGTTTTTTCAGAAAAGAAGCGGTTCGTCGGTGAAGAGGCCGTCGGCGCCCATGGCGAGGAGTGCCCGGCCGGTGGGGCCGTGGTTGACGGTGTAGGTGAGGACCTTTAAGCCGTTACGGTGGGCCCGGGCGATCTGGTCCGGGGTGAGGACGGGGTGGTCGGGGTTCCAGGAAAAGACGTTGTTGCGGACCATGAAATCGAGCAGGGCGTCGTCTAAGGGCCGGTGTTCGGTCAGAAGGGCGGTGCGCAGGCCGGGGACGGCCATGCGGGCGATCTGCTCGATGACCCGGGGCTCGAAGCTGGAGATGATCACCGATCGGGGGTCGAACCGGCCGGTGACGGATTCGATGACCTGACGCTCGACGGCGTCGGAGGGATGGTGGGCTTCGAAGGCTTCGGGTTTGATTTCGATGTTGAGGGCGCAGCGGTTCCGGCAGAGGTCGAGGACCTCGGTAAGGGTGGGGATCGGTTCGCCGGTAAAGACCGGGGAAAACCAGCGTCCGGCGTCCAGGGTTTTAAGTTCGGCCAGGGTAAACCCGGCAACCGGGCCGTGGCCGCTGGTGGTCCGGTCAAGGGTTTCGTCGTGGATGACCACAAGCTGCCGGTCCCGGCTCAGGCAGACATCCAGCTCGATCATGGCCGTCGGGATATTCAAGGCGGCCCGGAAGGCGGCCAGAGTGTTTTCCGGGTAACGGGCCCGGTAGCCCCGGTGGGCGATGATAAGGGGTTGGGAGGAGGGGCTGGTCATACGAACCTCATTTCAAGCCATCTCAAAAAAAATGATTTTGTGTGCCTCCAGCGGTCTTGCCCGTGGACAACCCTTTGAAAAGGTTGCCAAACATGTCTTTTTGTATTTTGTCAGCCTATTCGTATGCCGACAAACAATGGCTGTCTATGGAGCTTTCATCATCATGCGCCAACAGGTTGAATTAAAAACCTATTTGCCCGGCTTTTTAAAAGCCGGCCGCCGGAGGCAACCATCAACAAAATAATTTTGAGATGGGCTCTACAACGCCGCATCCCTTGAGGCAAGCGGCGTTGCGGGTTGCTATCGGCCGGAGGCGCAGCCCCGGCCCACATGAACCTTGTCGGGCACCCGGGCCGGAGCCGGGGTCGGAAGGGGGGCGGGGGCGACGTCCGTCGAGATGCCCGGGGTGTAATTGCCCTTGCTGTACATCTTCCGGTTGGCCTGAACCGCATCGAGAATATCCTGGTAGAAAATCAGTTCGTGGTTGTAGACCTTGATTTGGGTGATGCTTTTGTCGATGGAGCGTTTTTTACAGTCCTCACCCTTGTAACAGGGCACCAGTTCGATCATGCCCAGGTATTTTCCCTGTTCGAAGAGCCTGTAGACCCCGTAACGGATCATCTCACCGATTTTAAGGTTGTCCCTGCTCATTTCGTAGTCCAGAAGCACCCGTTTTTTCGTATCCCGGGCACTGGTGGCCATGATGTCGTTGTCGTCGATCAGGATATCGGTTTTTTCAAGAAACAGGCCTTTGCTGATCAGGGTTTCGTTTTTGATGTTTTTCCTCTCATCGTTTTTCAGGCGTTTGAAATCCGTGACCACAAAGCCCTTGAATTCACAGAGTCGTTCCAGGTTCAGGGTCTTGTTGTCCGTGGACACGGCGGCGAGGATCTTGTTGTCCTTGAGCTCAATGCCGTATTCTCCCTTGATGATGGGGAACCGGTAGGTGGCGATGTACTGGGCGTTGTCCTGGGTCTGTCGGGTCCCCCGGGAGACGTTTTTGTAATTCCGGCGGTTGAAGAAATGGACGATTTCACTGAAATGGATGCTGTTCCCCTCCTTTTCCCCCAGGCCGGTGAAGGCGCCCTTGTAGTAACTGAAATAGGCCTTGTTGAACGGGCTTTCCCGGTCATAGTCGGGAATTTTCAGGTAGGCGTTGATGTACTGGATGTCCGAGGGGAAAAAGTATTTCAAGCGCAGGGTCAGGAAATTCAGGTTGCCGCTGATGATCCGGAACAGGCGTTTGAGTTCGACCGTCAGGGGGAAATCGGTGAGTTTTCCTTCGATATCGATGAGCTTGACGGTGAAGTTCCCGGAAAAAATGTCCTTGTTCTGCAACAGATCGTAGGACATGGCAAAGTCCCCGGTTTTCATGTAGGAATAGGCCAGCATCTGGTAGATCTGGAGTTCCAGATCGGAGAAGGCCGATCCGGCATCGGGACTGTTGCCCGAGGTGCTCTTGAAGGTGACGTATTCCTCGAACAGGGCGTCGAGCTGACCTTCAAAGTGTTTGAGCTCCTTGGAATACCGGTCGATTTCATCCTGGGCGATGGGAGCCTCGTCCTCGATGTTCTGCCAGAACTTGGGATAGTCCCGTCGGATGAACAGTTCAATCCCTTCAAGAAAAATCCGGCAATCGTCAAAAATGCTCTGAAGGTAGGATGATTTCAGTTCCCGCATCTTGTCGGCGCTATCGGCGGATGTGGCCGTCGCCGCGGAAAAAACCGTTGAAAGAACCATAACCATTGTCAACAGGTGCCGTGTGAATGAATCCTTCATCGATGTCTCTTTCTCCTTGACGGGCCCGTGTCGGCCCCGTCATTTCCGTGCGTTTAAAGACCCTTGCTGATGTGTCTGATGATCCGGTCGGCGTTGAATTCCCTGGGTGTGACCGCGTCCGGGCTGGTCTGGTATTTTTTCTGAAATTCCAGAAACAGCTTCAGGTAGGCATCCGCGCCCGGAAGATCGAAAAAGGCCAACCAGCCGTCCGGGTCCCCGGAACGGGTCAGTGCCGCCTTTTCACAGGGGGCCATGAAGGCCCGTTTGGCGTGGTACATGGCCAGGGATTCATTGTAGGCGCCCTCTTTTCGGGAATAAAACATCGCAAGGGCGCTGTGAATGATCGAGGCGTATTCCCAGTGCTGGGTGGTCTTTGAAATCAGCATCGGGGTCAGCTGTTCGGCAATATCCCGATATTGATCGGAATTCTGATCAAGGCCCGACCGGCGTTTTTTGTCGAGGATATTAGCAAGTAAATAGGCCATAGTCAAACGGGAAGAACCCTTGATTTTCGGGTCGGACGGGTCTTCACTTTCCTGAAGGCGCATGGACAGAACCCCGTACTGGTAAAGCACGTCTTCCATCAGTTGCAGGTTGTCGATGCCGATGCCGAACAAAATCAGTTCATTGTAGACGATGCTCCGGTAGGGGATGTTGTAGGTGATGCGGGCGGCCGCCCCGTCGTAAAGCGCGTGATACAGCTCGAACAGTTCATAGCGGGGCAGGGAAAAGTTCAGGTCCCGGGTGGCGAAATACCCCCGCCTTGCCAGGTAGAGATTGACCAGAAAGGTGGTGTTGTTCAGATCCCGGGTGGCTTCCCGGGTATAGTGGGCGTAAAAGCCTTTTCGTCCAAGGCCGGTGCGTTTCTGAAGGTCGGCGAGCCGATTGAGAAGGGTCCGGGTCTGGGAATCGAGCAGGGGATCGTTTTCGTTGAAATCCCGAAGGTAGCGGCCGAAAAAATGGTACCGCAGGTATAGTTCGTACAAGGCATACAGGGTCCGGGCCGAGGGCGTGTAGGCCGTGGAACCGGTTTCCGCCTTGAAGTGCCGTTTCCACAGGCTGTCCAGCCAGTTCCAGGTTTTCTTGTCATACTGGGCGGACAAAAGGGCGCTTTGGGAGATGTCTCCCCACTTTCCCCCGAATTTTTCACATTCGAGCATCATGGCCAGGAAGTACACGTTCAGGTAAAGATCCGTGTGGGTGCGGAAGGGGAAACTGACGTCGTCGGTGGCCCGGAGCAGGGTTTTGCCCTGGACGAACACATCGGGCGCGTCCACGGCGTCCCCCTTGAGAAATTCCTTGAGATAGTATTCGGACAGGGTCAGGTACTGTTCGAGTTCCTTGTCCGTCACGGGGATGTCGTCGTACATGGACAGGTCTGCCGATCGGGTCAGTCCGTACTTTTCATGAAGGTAGTGAAGGTAGAGAAGAAAGTACTCGTAAGCCATGTCGAAGGCCATCCGCTGAGCCTCTTCTCCTTCCTTGGTGATTTCGATCTTCCGGGTCAGGGTTTCAATACGCGAGACGATGGTCTGAACATCGTCATAGGGCAGCAGTATGCTCCGGTCGGGGATATAGGACATCATGTCCAGATGGGCCCTGTCCGCCCGGGCGTGGATCAGGCCGCCGTGCTGTGTCTCTGCGCTGCGGGCCTGAGGCGCTCGGGCCGTCTGCTTGACCGTGTGCAGCAGGTAGATGCTGGTCGCCCGTTTTTTGAAATCATCGAGGTAGGCCGCATGACCTTCGCGCGTGCACAGACAGACGACGAACAGGGCGAGGCAGAGCGCGGCTTTGGGACGCTGAATCATAACAAAAATCCTTCGGGGTTTCTCAGGTTCTGGAGTCGGTTGTACAGCTGGATGTCTTCACTGGGGAGCAGCAGCCAGATTTTTTTGCCGAGTTTCAGGGCGATTTCCTGGTAGAATTCATACTGGCGTTCGAAATCGTCGATCTCGGTGCAGTTGTTGTTCAATGCGCCGGGAATGTCCCCCATGGCGTAGCCGGCGGACCGGGCGGCGGCCATATAATAGTTCCGGGCCAGGCTGTAGCTTTTTTCGGCCACCTTGAGGGCCCGGGTCTGAAGCTGCTTGTTGGACAGATAGGTGTTGGCGATGATCCGGTAGATGTCGTAACGGTCGTCATCGGTGTGTGCGACCAGGGAACCGAGCTGGTACTGCTCGTTGTGAATGAAGGTCTCCAGTTCTTCTTCAAATTTCATGATGTCGCTGATCTTGCCCTGGGCGGCCAGTTCCTTGAACAGAAGATCGTAGGCGTAAAGCAGATTCGTGTGGTTGATCTTTTTGTCGTCGGCCTTGACGAAGGCCGCCTTGAAATCGAACAGGCAGTTGTTCCGCGAGTTGGCCAGCGGAAAGCGGATCTGGGGCAGGTCCCTGTCATACAGGCCGAACTGGAGGTATTCGTAATAGTAGCTGATTTCTCCCCGGTAGCGGTGAAACACATGGTTGATGCTGGTGGATTTCTGTTCCTGGCCGAACACCTGGACCTTGCCGAACAGTTTTTCCAGGTCGGAAAAGACGATGGTGATCCTGTCCAGGGCATCGGCGTACAGATAGGCGACTTTTTTGTTGAAAATCTCGTTTCGCTGCGTGATCGAATAGGTGTCCCACACTCTGGCGTACTCTTTCATTTCCTCCAGGGGTTTGCGGCAGGAATACAGGTTGAAGAAAATCCAACCCGAGGGACAGACCTCCAGTTCGTCGAGGATTTCCTTGTATTTCATCCGGTCCTCGACCTTGATGCCCTGTTCGACCTGTTTGCGAAGCCAGGTTTTCAGGGCGGACATCACCACCACATCGACTTCCCGGTTGTCGAGCTTCAGTTTGTTCAGGGTGTCGCTGAACAGTTTTTCAACGCTCATCTGGCGGGCCCCGTCGTTGGTGAACAGCATCAGGGGGAGCATGGCCCGGTGGGACAGGGCCTGGTCGATCCAGGTCTCCCGGATGTCGTGGGCGATAACCTGGGCACTGATGGACAAGGGGACATTGGCACGGAACCAGGGGTAGCTGAACAGGGCGATGTGGGTGTCGATATCGGTAAAATAGCCGATGCTGTCGTTGAGCCAGGCCCGTTCATCGGCGGAGAAGATCTTTTCGTAAGGGGATTCGATGGCTTTGGCGCCCTTGATCCTCAGGTCGTCGAGCTCGGCGCAGACCTTGACGACGGCGTTGAAGGTCAGGATGTCCTCGGCGCCGAAATCGGGCGGCGTGTCGGGGGTCTTGTTCAACCGGTTGACGGCGGCGGTGATGCGGTTGATCAGTCCGTCCTGGGCGATGAGCAGATAATAGTAAAGGACCTTGTAGTAGTGCTCTTCCCGGGTGAACAGGGATCGGTTGGGATAGAAACCGTGTTCGAAGTAGTTTCTGAACCGTTTTGCCTCGGCTTTCCGGAAAAGGGCACACATTTCGAAATAAATGTAGTTGTAGCCGGTCAGGTTCTGTTTGTCGTCAAAGTAGATGTTGCTGAAAGGTTTGTCCGGATCTTCGCTGTATTCTTTGAGAGCGGCCTGGGCTTCCCGGGCCGTGACCAGGTCGAGGGTGCCGTCCGAACGGATCCCCAGATGGTTTTCAAGCAGGGTGAACAGGTTGGTCCGTTCCTCGGCCGACAGCTGGTCCTTGAGATAGAGTTTGCCGATTTTGGGAATCCATTCGCTGGGCTTTTCCTTGGCGGGCCCGGGCAGGGGCTCTTTTTTCACCACGGGGTTCAGCGTCTTTTTTTCCGCACTGTAGGCGGGGTTTTTGGCCCGGCGGGTTCGAGAGAAAGTGGTGGGCTGAGCCTTTTTCGCCGCCGGGGCCGGACCGGGCTGTTCCCAGGCCGGATCGGTATCGGTGATGGGCGTCAGGGCCGGGGCGGTAGAAGCGCTCAGGCCGAAGACCGCGACAACAAAAAGGACAAGCATACGATGTCTGTACGTCATGGTAAACCTCTATCTGGGTAACATACGTTCAAGGGCCGACACCACGTCGAAGGGGGCGTCGGCCGGTGAAAAGTCGATGATGATTTTCCCCTGGACCCCGTCCTCCACGATAAGGGTGCAGGTATAGCCCCTGACCTTATAGATGTAGGGACTTTTTGACGGATCCATGTTCCGGGCCTTTTTCATGATGGCCCGCTTGAGGGTTTTGACCCGTTCGGAATTGCCGATGAGGCTGCTTTTGATGATTACCAGGTCTTCGTCGGGGGCGTCCTCTTCGGCCGGGGCGATGTGCCGGATGGGCGCCTGGGGAGCGGCCGGGGCCATTCTGGGGCCGGCAGCCGGGAGGCCCGGGGCCTTTTCGGCCGGAACCGGGGGTTTATACGCCTCCCACTGGGTCAGGGTGGGCAGAGGGTCTTTGGAGGCCGGTGCGGAGGCGATCAGCGGCGCCGGAGCCGGGCTTCCCGCAGGCGCGGCCACCGCCCGACCCGTTCGGGTTATCTCGGGAATGGCGGTGAACGTGGAAGCCGAGGCCGTGACCCGGGGGGCGCGTGCCGCCGTGGGGGGCGGCGTGAGAGGTACGGATTTTAAGGCCGCAGGAATGTCCGCCCGGGCCTGGAGCGGCGCCTTTATCGGGTCGATGCGTTTGGGTTCAATGGGCCTTGCGTCGATTTTTTTTGCAGCGGGTGCAAGGGGCTTGATCTGGTTTCGGGCGATGGCCCTGGGCTCGATTTTTTTCGGGAGGGCCTTGAGCGGATCAATTTTTTTGGGCTCGATTTTTTTGGGGGTAATTTTTTTCGGCTCGATCTTTTTGGGAACGATTTTTTGGATTTCCCGACGTTTGGGCTCCACGGTTTTTTTGGCTGCGTCCTTGAGCACCTTGATCAGCGGGATGTTTTTCGGCACGGTGGGTTCGGGAGCTTTCTCGGTCTGGGGCAGGATGATGATGGTCTGGGTCAGTTTGAACAGCTTTTTGCTGGACGTGGTGACCTTGAGGCTGACGACGATCAGTACGGCCAGAAAGAAAATCACCAGAGACGGGCTGACCGGCCATTCGTTCCGGGGGGTCCGGGCCAGGGCCCGGGGCATGGGAATCCGTCCCGCTCCCCGTCCGTATTGCTGCATGCTCCGGATCATGGCCATGGTCAGTTCAAGCCGCCCGTGCGCTGGATGGTGATTTTATTGCCGTCCTCATAGACCTTCTCGATGACGGACATGGCCATCAGGGTGTCCTTGCTCAGGGAAAAAATATCCGGGACCAGGATGGGTCGCTGTTTTCCCTCCTGCCTCATGAGGGTCAGGCGGTCGATCAGCTGCTGGACGGAAACCGGTTCGGGCTCCACGGATTCCTCGGTGCCCCGCATGATCACGAACTGATAGGGGTTGGTTTCCGGAATGGTGGGCTTGAGTACCCGGATCTGGATGGACTCGAACGGTTGATCGAGCGAGGCCACGTTCCGGTTTTCAACCACTTTGGGCACGGTGATTTCACCGATATGAACCGGTTTTTTGCCCATGGTCGAGGCCTGGGTGAAGGCGATCAACAGAAGAAAGGCCAGGTCGGCAAAGGAAAACAGCCAGATTTTCGAATCTTCATACCTCATAGGGGGTCACACCTCGATCCTTCACGGCGTCCGCCGTTATATCAACTGGGACGTGATGCCCAGGGCCTTGTCGATCCGAACCTCAGACAGGTTGATCAGATTTTTTTTCATGACCTCGATCACAACGAAACAGGACAGGGCGATGAGGGTGGTGAACAGCGCCGCGCCAAGGCCGCTGGTGTTGAGGTTGCTGTTCGGGTCGGCCTTGGCCAGGAAAATCATGATCATGCCGAAGATGGTGCCGATGAAGCCCATGGGCGGGAGAAGGTTGCTGATCATGGTGATTTTGTTGACGAATTTTGTGTGAAAGGTGTTTTCGACCAGTTGAAAGGTCGCGTCGGCCAGGAAGGATTTGGAATACCCGTTGCCCTTGTGTTCCAGATGGGCGGAATAGAAGGTTTTGGCGGCCATGAGCATCAGGGGGTCGTCCAGGGAGCTTTCCCGGCTGATCTGGGCCTTCATCTGTTCGGGGGGCACCGGCCGGATATGCCGGTGGGCCCGGATGACCACCCACAGGGCGTTGAGAAAGAGTACGGCGCTGCCGATATAGACGATTCCCTGCACCAGCGCGCTGATGACATTGGGATACATTCTGAACAGGTGAAGGACGAATTCCATGGATGAAGACCCTCGTTGAAGCCGAAAAAAGTGTATGCCGGTTGTTTGGTCCGCTGGTCATGTGTCAGCACACTGTAACGCTGTTGGTGACCCGGAACGGATTCACTATTCCATTATGTTGATATCGACGGGATGTCAATATTAATTTTTTTGGAAAGCACCGGAAATACGGCATTATCCATGTTTGAACACCCGGTCTGTGTTTCCGTCTGAAAGAACAGGATGGCGGATGGTTGGCGGGGAGGGCGGGATGCGATCGGGCGTTCGGCCTGATCGTGTCCCGCCCGGTCGGTCAACTCGGAAGAAGTCCTTCGGGGGGAAGGGTGATGAATTCCGTTTGTTCCATGGCCAGTTCCAGTTGAAAACGATCATGATCGATGCTGAATGAAATCCGTCGGTTGTCCCTATAGTCCGAATCGATGCTCAGGGTGATGGTGCTGTTTAAGGCAAGGACTTTCGGCTGGCCGGAGACGGCGACCAGCTGAAACGTCTCGGCGATGCTCCGCATGAATTCCCCGATGATCTGGTTGACCACCTCGCCGATGCTGTCGGTGACCTCGTTCGAGGTGAAATGGCTGGACAGCTCGCTTTTCGGCATGCCCATGGACACCATATAGCTGGTATAGATGTTCATGGCCGCCGCCGAGGAAAAGTTGAACACCAGAAGCCCGTGATAGTCCCCGCTGACGGGCACGAAACAGCCGATATCCGGACGCATGGTGATTTTGGGGATGCTCTGGATGGTCGGGGAATAGGTGATGGTTTTCCGGGTGCTGGCCGTCAGAACGGTCTTGACGGCCTCGCAGAGAATGTTGGAAACCCGGTCAATGGTTTTGTAGGCGTAGGTCATGGCGGTCTCGTCTGCTCCCTGTGGACCGGGGTCCGGTTATCGGTTCAGAAGGGTTTGAAGCATGGTCTTGATTTCGGCCAGTTCACGGTTCATGGCGTCATGCTCTTTCTCCACCCGCTGAAGGGCGGTGAGCATATCGCCGTGCTGACGGTTCACGGATGTGAAGGCCTCAATCATGGCGGTGTGTTCCTGATGCACTTTGTCAAAGTCGTGTCGCAGAGCGTTTTTAGCGGTGTCGCTGTCCATAGAATCTCCTTCACGTTCGAACGGGTCAATGATGGGTCCATGCCGATCGGTCATCGACCGGGGGGACGGACGGTGTCGGCAAGGTCGCCAACGGCTTTCATGTAAGGGTCGAGCCCACGGTAGAAGATCGTGTTGTGGTCGGCGCCCTCGATTTTCAGCAGTCGCTTGTTTTCGGCCGGGGAATGGTGAAAAAGGGCCTCCCCGTCGGAAAAGGGGATGATGTGATCGAACTCGGCGTGGATGATCAGCGTCGGCGTGTCGATGGTTTTGATCTTTTCCAGGTTTTTCGGGCCGTTTTCCTCACACATCCCCTCCATGGGGTCGTCAAGCCCCAGAAGGTGCAGGAGGGGCATGATGAACGCGAACCCGCTTTCGATGATCAAAGCGTCGATGTGTCCGCATCGTTCCCGGGCGATTTCAAGGGCCGACGCGCTGCCCAGGGAACGCCCCATGATGATGAGTGCGCCCGTGTACCCATCGGCGCGGAGCTGTAAGCGGAGGTGGTCGAACAGGGCCGTGGCGTCGGACATCATGCGGCTGACGGTGGGACGCCCCGTGGACAGTCCGTAACCCCTGTAATCGCAGACGATGAAATTGATGCTCATGCCGGTGTACAGGGGGCCAAGATCATCGTAATCCGAAGCGATTTCGCCGTTGCCGTGAAAAAAGACGATGATGGGATCATGGGCGCCGGCGTGGTGAAACCGGGTGCCGATGCGGGTTCCGTCGTCCATCGTAACGAGCAGGTCGGACAGGGTCGGCCCCGATGCGGGGGCCCGCCGCTCGGCGCGGGGATGGAACAGCACGTCGAGGACGGCCGGGGTGTCGAAAACGCGGTAATCATGCTGATCCGGCTGGGTCATGGCCGTTTCTCCTTGAGAATGATCCGGGCATCGACCACATCGATGCCACGGGGGTGGACGATCACGGGGTTCAGGTCCATTTCTTCGATATCCGGATAGGCTTCGATG
This sequence comes from Desulfatiferula olefinivorans, assembly GCF_054657895.1. Classification (NCBI taxonomy): domain Bacteria; kingdom Pseudomonadati; phylum Thermodesulfobacteriota; class Desulfobacteria; order Desulfobacterales; family Desulfobacteraceae; genus Desulfatiferula; species Desulfatiferula olefinivorans. The sequence continues at coordinate 137,389 of NZ_BAAHXV010000004.1, forward strand.
ATGTCCGAGACCACCAGCAGCAGATCGCAGATGGCCCGTTTGTCCAGGGGAGGCGCCCCCCGGAATCCCTCGAGGATGGGGGCGGATTTGATTTCCCGGATCATTTTTCCGGCGGCCGACCGGGAGATGGGCAGAACGCGGAAGGACACATCCTTGACCACCTCGACCAGAATACCGCCGATGCCGAACATGATCACCGGGCCGAACTGCCGGTCGATTTTCGTGCCGATGATGATTTCGATGCCGCCCTCCATCATCGGGCAGACAAGGCAGCCGATGATCCGGGCCGTGGAATCGAAGGCCTTGGCGTTGGCGATGATCTCCCGGAAAGCGCTACGGACCTCCTGGTCCGATCCGAGTTTCAGGCGCACCCCGCCCGCGTCGCTTTTGTGCAGAATGTCCGGGGACACGATTTTCAGGACCACATCCCCGTCCACGTCCCGTGCGATTCGGACCGCATCGTCTTCGGTTTTCGCCAGCCGGTCCTGGGACACGGGGGCCCCGTGCATGCGCAGCAGATCCTTGGCTTCGTGTTCGAGCAGCACCCGTCGTTTTTCGTATCGGGCCAGGGCGATGACGTCGTCCCCCTCCTTGACGGCCCGGGCCCGCCACCTAAGTTCGAAGCTGGTCTTGGTCTCGTAGGTGGACAGGTAATGGCCGTAGCGGGCCAGTTCCGCCATGCACCGGCAGGCGATGTCCAGCGATTCGTACACCGGAACCCCGTAATAGCGCAAAAGTTCCAGGGAGTGGGGCTTGACGGCATTGTAAAGACTCTGAAGAATCAACGGTTTGCCCGTGGTACGAACCAGCTTGCCCATGCGGTGAGCCGCGTCTTCTTCCATGAATCTCAACTGTTCGGCGAACCGGATGCTGTACCCGCCGAACAGGCCGACGATCAGGAGTCCCCCGACGTTCCGGTCCTCTAGCAGAATCCGGGCGCAGTCGGCAAAAATCGACGGGTTGGCGTCGGTGCCGCCGGCCACGTCCACCGGATTGACCACCGAGGCGTTGGCCGGCAGGATCTCCCGGAGCAGGGCCTGGGTCTTTTTGCTGAGGGTCGGCAGGTCGATGCCGTTGTCGGACAGGAGGTCGGCGGCGATGGTGGCGTGCCCGCCCCCGTCGGCCAGGACCGCGATGCGGTTGTTTTTGATGGGCGGCAGGCTGGACAGGGTCTCGGCCACGGGAAAAAGTTCGGCGGGGTTTTCGATGTTGATGATTCCGGCCCGTTCGAAGCAGGTCCGGGCCACCTCTGAAATGCCTGCCAGCGCGCCGGTGTGGGACCCGGCGGATTTCTGACCCGTGGACGAACGGCCGCTTTTTAAAAGGATGATGGGTTTTTCCCGTGAGGTCCGGTAGGCCTGCTGAAGAAAGGTCCGGCCGTCTCTGAGGCCTTCGACGTACATCAAAATGGCCTTGGTGGCCGGATCGTTTCGGAAGTATTCCAGGTATTCGTGGAATTTGATGTCGGCCTCGTTACCCACCCCCACATAGCAGGAAAACCCCTTCTGGCTTTTGAGCATGGCTTCGGTGATGATGTGCAGGGCGATATTGCCGCTCTGGGTGATCAGGGCGATATCCCCCTTGGGCACATCCCGGATGCCCACGAGGTTCATGTTGGAGTGGGTGTTGATGATCCCCGAGGTGTTGGGGCCCACGAGGCGAATGCCGAACTGGGCCGCCGTTGACACGATTTCGTCTTCGAGTTTTTTCCCTTCGGCGCCCAGTTCACCGAATCCTCCGGCGATGATGACGGCGCCTTTGATGCCCTTTTTGCCGCAGTCGGACAGAATAAAAGGAACCGTCGGGGCCGGCGTGGTCACAAGCGCCAGGTCAATCGGCTCGTCGACGTCAAGGACGCCGGGATAACATCTATGCCCAAGAACCCGTGTCTCTCGGGGGTTCACCGGAAAGATCGTCCCCTCGTACCCGCAGTCGAGAAGGGTCCGGATGGCCTGGTAGCCCCGTTTGGTTTCGTCGCGGGATGCGCCGATCACCGCAATGGATTCGGCCTTGAATATCGGGTGAAGCGTTGTCATGTCATGTTCCTTTATACACCGGCCGCCGGTTTTCGGCAAAGGCCCTTACGCCTTCGTGCCAGTCGTCGGTTTTCATGCAGTCGACAATGGCCCGGGTCTCTGACTCCAGAACCTCGGCGATGCCCTGACGGGCAGGCTGCTGAAGCAGCCGCTTCACATGGGCCATGGAGCGGGGCGCCTTGGCGGCCAGACGCCCGGCGAAGGCAAGGGCCTCGTCCATCAGTGAGGCTACGGGAACGCTGCGATAGGAAAGCCCCATGGCCGAAGCTTCGACGCCGTCGATGATCCGGCCGGTGTAAACCAGGTCCTTGGCCCGGGTGAGACCCAGCAGTCGGACCAGGTGGCTCGACGAACCGCCGCCGATGCAGGTGCCCAGGCCGGTTTCCGGAAAGGCCAGGGTGGCGTCGTCGGCCATGAACATGAAATCGCAGCACAGCGCCATTTCGGCCCCGGCGCCCCGGGCGGCTCCGTTGACCACCGCAAGGGTGGGCAGGGGAAATTCGAAGATCCTTTGGCAGGTATCGTGGGCCAGGCGAAGATAGGCTTCTTTCTGCTCAAGGGTCCGTGTTCCGGCGCCATGCTCCTTGAGATCGGCCCCGGCGCAGAAGATCTGGCGGCGCTTGCCGTCTTTCTCCCGGACGGTGCCGGTGAGGATCACGCATCGCAGGGTCTTGTCGGCCTCGATTCGGGAAAGCGCATCGGAGATTTCACGGTACATCGCTTCAATGACGGCGTTCATTCGCTCCGGACGGTTGAGCGTGATCACCGCCGTCTGGCCGGAAACGCCGTAGAGCAGGGTGGTGTAGTCCATGCCGTAGGCTCCTTGTCGGGTGTCGTCGATTGGGACGGATGGTGTCGGTTGTGTCGGATTCGGATAAAGATGAAACCCATCCTACCAAATCCCGCAGGGCCGAGTCAAACCCAAGTTGCTTTTCCTGAATTTTTCACCGGGTTTGGCGTCAGGTCGCCGGAGTGAATCGGCCTTGTTTTGGTGTGGGGCAGGGAATTTTTTTTGAATTACGTCTATACTTGTTTAGAAAAATAATCTATAAATAGAGCAAGATACATCAGGTTGTAATCCTGTGCCCCGTTTGTCCATTCCACAGCGGGCGGCTGAAGGGCCGCCATACGGGAGGTTTCATGCGAATGCGCATCGCCCTGGTTATACTGATACTGGTCGCCGCTCTGTTCATGGGCTCTTGCGGAAAAGAAACCTTCTCAGGCGTGCTCGAAGGGTCCGCCGGTCTCAAGGATCATTCGGTTATGACCTATTCCCTCACGGTGGAGTTCAATGACGTCAAGGGCCGCGATGAATTTAACGAAAAGAAGGAAAAAATCGGTCATGCCCTGAGGTTGATTCTGATGCAGCGGAACCGGGACCAGATCGACAGCCGGATGCGGTTGATGTCGGTGGTCAACAAGGTGTTTGGCTCCCTGATGAGCGAGCCGGTCAAACGGGTGACCGTCGAATCGATACGCGTTGAACCATAGACTTTTTAAGAGCCCCTGATTCCGGGGGCGATTGGGGTAATATCCTGGCCAATTGGGGGGATCGGTTCATGGACAGATTTTTGTAAATTCGGTAAAATTGTTTTGTTTTAAACGGTTTGATTGTATCAATTCATAACGATTCAAAGGAGTTTGGCCATGCAGCATCCTATGCAGAGCGATGACCAGCTTGAAAAACGGCAGAGCAAGCGAAAGACCTGCCGGTATCTCCCCGTGGATTTTGTGTTCGATCAACGTCTTCAGCGCGGCGTTATCGCCGATATCAGTCGGGGCGGCGCGCGTATCGAAAATACCCTGAGCCTGCCGGCGGGCGGGACGACCACCATGACCTTCATGGAAAACCATGACAAGGGCCCCGTCAAAACCACCTGCCGGGTGGTCCGCGCCTGTGATGACGGATTCGCCGTAGAGTTTGACGCCCTGACGTCCTTTCAGGCCGATGCCATCGCAACCTTTGTCGACGAATCCTGACGGCTTCGTCAAATGTCCGATATCTGTGTTACCCGTCTCCCCGGTCTCTGCGGCGTACCCTAATTGCGCCTCATTCCTCGGGATGCGCAAGCCTTGATTTCGAACATTTTATAAAACAGTCTCAAATTTGACGTTTTACACGATCGTCATCAATAATCCCCTCTGAATTTTTCCTTGTCTTTTCGGATCTTTTTCTTGTTGTGCTTCCAGGAAAGTTTGTCCTGTCTGGCTTTGGCGGGGTTTCCGCCCAGATCGGGAAAGAAGCTTCCAGGGGTGGGAATCTGACGTTTCTCACCGCCCCGGGCTTTTTTCGGCCGGTCGCCGTCGTCATCGGCGGTGGCCGGCGGGGGGCCTGACAGGCAGCCTTCGGGAATGCTTCGGGCCAGATAGATCCCTTCCCCCGCGAAGAAAAAAACCACGCCCAGCTCTTCGGCCCGGCCGGTGTGAACCGTTAGGATCACCGGGCGGGCGTCTTTTCTCTTCCCCAGCCGTTCGGCCAGGTCCCGGTCCGCGGCCAGCACCACGTAGGGTTGCCCCTCATAGGGCAGAAGACCCTTTTGCATCACATGCCCGTGGGCGCGGCTCCTTATGCCGATAAACAGAAGTTTGGGGGCCTGGCCTTCGCAGGAGGGCAGGGTCAGCCTGTCCCGGTCCACGGCCCGGATCAGGTCATCCTGAATGTCCGCCGCAGGCTGTTTGACGGTCAGCGGCAGTTCAAGGAGGCTGCCTGTGGTCACATGGCGGAAGCCCTCTTCCTCCCGGACGGCCTTGAGGAGATCCTTGATTTTGACAAATCCGTTTTCATCGGGAACAAGCCCGAATTCATAGGGGTTTCGACCCAGTACATACGCGAGAAAGGTGTTAAGTTTTTCCCGTGACCGTGAGATATCCATGGCCGCCTTTTCGATCCGATGGTAAAAGAAAATGTTTTTGATTTTGCATTTTAAATGCTAAACCAACGGTTGGTTTAACTATCAATCGGAAAATGAGGAAATTGTCAATACAATTTCAGGATGAAAGGAACCCGGTATGACCACTGAAACCTCAGACCATCTATTCAAAGACGCCTTGGACGTCATTGTCGGAGGGGTGAACTCCCCGGTCCGGGCCTGCCGATCCGTGGGCACTCAGCCCCTGTTTATCGACCGGGCCGAGGGATCGACCCTGGTCGACGCCGACGGCAACCGCTATATCGACTATGTGGGCTCCTGGGGCCCCATGATCCTCGGGCACGCCGACCCCGGCATCACCCGGGCCCTTTCCGATGCCCTTGTCCGGGGCACCAGTTACGGCGCCCCCACCGAGCGGGAAATCGAACTGGCCCGGATGATCATCGACATGGTTCCCGCAGTGGAACTGGTCCGCATGGTCAACTCGGGTACCGAGGCCACCATGAGCGCCATCCGCCTTGCCCGGGCCTTCACGGGCCGGGATATGGTCATCAAGTTCGACGGCTGCTATCACGGCCATGCCGACAGCTTTCTGGTCGAGGCCGGCTCCGGCGTGGCCACCCTGGGTATCGCCGGCAGCCCCGGTGTCCCGGCGGACCTGATCCGCCACACCCTTTCGATTCCGTACAACGACGCCGAAAACGTCCGCGCCGTCATGACCGAGCTGGGGAGCCGCGTGGCCTGCATCATCGTGGAGCCGGTGGTGGGCAACATGGGGCTGATTCCCCCGGTGCCGGGATTCCTGGAAACCCTTCGGGAAGAAACGGACAAACACGGCAGCCTGCTGATTTTCGACGAGGTGATGACGGGCTTCCGCGTGGCGCCCGGCGGGGCTCAGGAACGATACGGCATCATGCCCGATTTGACCACTCTGGGCAAGGTCATCGGCGGTGGGCTCCCCGTGGGAGCCTATGGCGGCCGGCGGGATATCATGGAGATGATCGCCCCCAGCGGTCCGGTGTACCAGGCCGGCACCCTGTCGGGCAATCCCCTGGCCATGACGGCGGGCATCGAAACCCTTAAACGCCTAAAAGCCAAGGACTTTTACCCCTCTCTTTTTCAGAAAGCCGAGACCCTGACACGGGGCCTGAACGAGATTCTCGACCGTCTTGGCATCGCCGGGCGGGCATCCTGCGTGGGGTCCATGATGGGGCTTTTCTTCACGGATCGTGAGGTGAAAAATGCACAGGATGCGAAAACCTCGGACCTGAACCTGTTTTCCGCCTACTACCGGGGCATGCTGGCCAAGGGCGTGTACCTGGCCCCCTCCCAGTTCGAGGCCGGCTTCATGTCCGCCGCCCACAGCGACGAGGACATCCGGCAGACCCTTGCGGCTGCGGAGGAGGTCCTTGTCGGTCTTGTTAAATGATCGGCGGAGCGTTATGGATCTGACCCACAACATCATACCGGAGACGGTCGGCAGCGTCCACCTGATCGCCGTGTGCGGCACGGCCATGGGGGCGCTGGCCTCCATGCTCAAGGAGGCGGGGTACCGGGTGACCGGCTCGGACCAGACGGTCTACCCGCCCATGAGTGACTTTTTGAGGAGAAGGGGCATCGAGATCCGGGAAGGGTTCGGCCCCCATAACCTGTCACCCCGGCCGGATCTGGTGGTGGTGGGCAACGCCGTCAGCCGGGACAATCCCGAGGTCAGGGCCATGGTCGAGGCCGGGCTGCCGTTTTGTTCCATGCCCCAGGCCCTCAATCATTTTTTCGGCCGGGGACGAAAAACCCTGGTGGTGGCCGGAACCCACGGAAAAACCACCACCTCGTCGCTATTGGCCTGGGTGCTTCATTATGCGGGCCTGGACCCCACCTTCATGATCGGCGGGATTCTTAAAAATTTCGACAGCAATTACCGCATCGGCCGGGGCGATTACCTGGTGCTCGAAGGCGATGAGTACGACACGGCCTTTTTCGACAAGGGGGCCAAGTTTTTTCATTATGTTCCGGATTATTCGGTGCTGACCAGTGTGGAATTCGATCATGCGGACATCTTCAGGGATCTTCCCCATGTGATCTCCGTGTTCGGGCAATTTGTGGCCATGCACCGGCCCGGAAGCGTGCTCGTGGCCTGTGACGCCGACGCCCGCATCGACGGTCTGGCAGGCTCCTGCCCCGGCCGGGTCGAACGCTACGGTACAAACGAGGGCTCGCCCTGGCGGCCGGCCAACGTGGTCCACACGCCGCCGTTCATCCGTTTCGATGTGTTCAGGCATGGCGTTTTCTTCGGCTCCTTCAAAAGCCCTCTGCCCGGCATGCACAACCTTCTGAACTGTCTGGCGGTCATCGCCGTGGCCGATCATCTTTCCATTCTTCCGGCAACCATCGCCGAGGCCCTCGAACGGTTTGAGGGCGTCAAACGTCGTCAGGAAATCCGGGGCGTTAAGCGCGGAATCACCGTGATAGACGATTTCGCCCATCATCCCACGGCGGTGCGGGAAACCATCCGGGCCCTCAAACCCTTTTATCCGGACGGACGCCTGATCGCGGTCTTCGAGCCCCGGACCAACTCCAGCATGCGAAACGTGTTTCAGGATGACTATCCCAACGCATTCGACGGAGCCGATCTGGTCTGCATACGAAAACCGCCCCTTTTGTCCAAGATCCCCGAAGAGCTCCGGTTCTCATCGGAGAAACTGGTCGTCGACCTGCGCGCGTCCGGCATCGATGCCCATTATTTCGAAGACACCGAGGGGATCATCGCCTTTGTGACCGCTGCGGCACGACCCGGTGACGCGGTGTTGATCATGTCCAACGGGGGATTTGACAACATCCATTCACGGCTGCTCGATGCGCTCTGATATCGGATGGTTCCAAGGATAGTGCGGCCATGGCGTTTATGAAATTCTCACAGATCAGTCAGGCGGTGATCGAAACCGTTTTGGGCGCCTGGGACCGACTGTCCGGCCGAAGGGCCCGCAAGGACATGGCCATTGGCGCCGTGCTCAGGAAACGGGGAGTGATCACCGAATTTCAGCTGAACACCGCCCTGTCCGTCCAGAAGAGACGACTGAGTGAGCAGGGGGTGGCAATTCCTCTGGGTCGGATCATCGTGGAGCTGGGGTATGCCGACGAAACGTCGCTGGTGCGGGCCATCAATGCCCATTACCGTCTGTCCATCGGATCCCTTTCCGACAATCTCAAGGGGCTGGCCGGACGGGTCCGGGGAGGCCTGGCAGAGGAGATCGGCCCCATCAGGCGTCCGATCTGGTTCCAGCTGGCCCTGGTCATGACCCTGGGCCTTTTGTTTTTCAACGGGATTCTGGCCTCGGTGATTTTCAAACGACAGCGCGACCGTCTGTACAACCAGACCATCGATATGGGCATGGTCAGCCTGAATTTTTTCGGCAGTAACGCCGGTGTGCCTCTTCTTGAAGAAAACATCCTGGCCCTCAACACCCTCCTGAAAAACGCCGAAGGGGTCGACGGCCATCTGTACGCCTTTATCATCAACAACGACGATATCATCATGGCTCACACGGACCAGAGCCGGATCGGAACACGCTTCGAGCCGTTTCCCTCGGTGGATGCGGTGTTCGAGAAGGGGATGGTCACCTATTTTACCTATGACCTGGACGAGCATCACCACGTGATGAACATGAGCCTGCCCATTTTGTTTAAAGACAAGGAACTGGGCCGGGTCCATGTGGGCTTGTCTCTGGATTTCATCAACCGCCAGTATGACAACGAAAAAATCTTTCTGGCCGTCTGTACCCTGACCATCGTGTTTGCCGGGCTGATCGTGGCGGTGATCTTCGGGCTTCGGTTTTCACGGCCCATCTCCCGTCTGGTCCGGGCCACCGATGAAATCGCCCGGGGGAATTACGACTATCGGGTCCGTCTGAACCGTCGCGACGAACTGGGCGCCCTGGGCGCGGCCTTCAACCGGATGGGGGCCGAGCTCTCCCGTCAGGCCGTGATGAAGGAATCTTTCGGCAAATATGTCGGCGCCGAGGTGCTGGACCTGATCATGGACAATCCCGAGACCACCTGGCTCAAGGGCCGGAAGAACGACGCCTCCATTTTGTTTGCGGACATCAGGGGGTTCACCGCCTATTCGGAGACCCGGGATCCGGAAGATCTGGTCGAAGAGCTCAACGCCTATTTTGAGATCGCAACCCGGGTGATCATGGCCCACGGGGGGTATATCGACAAATTCATCGGTGATGCGGTGCTGGGCGTTTTCGGAGTGCCCGTCTACCGGAAGAATCATCCCGAACGGTGTATCCGTGCGGCCCTTGTCATGCAGGAGGAACTCGAACGCGCTTCCCGGAACGGCAATCCTCTGCTTTGCCGGGTGGGGATCGGTATCCGCTCGGGCGTGGTGGTGGCCGGCAACATCGGATCCCAGGCAAAAATGGAGTATACAGTGATCGGTGACAGTGTTAATATCGCGTCCAGACTTAACGGCTTCGCCATGCCCGGGGATATCATCGTGGATGAGAGCGTCCGTGACCGCCTGGGCGCAAGACTGAAAACCGTTCCCCTTGCCCCCCAAAAGATCAAGGGCCGGGCGGAGCTTGTACGGATCTTCAAAGTGACGGGCCTTTCCGACCCGTGACCGGAATGTGACCATGACGATAAAGACGGCCATCGGGTATCTTGTTTTTCCGGCGCTCCTGATGCTGTGGGGCTGTCACGCGGGGCCCGTATCGTATAGCGCCCGGGATTACGTGGTGGTCACGGCTGAAACCTCGGACACCCTGGAAAGCCTGGCCGAAACCTACCTGAACGACGCACGTCAGGCCTGGGTCATCGGTGATTTCAATCGCATCGATACCCTTCGGCCCGGCCTTCGCGTCATCATCCCCCTGACGCCGTTCAACCTTGGGGGACTGACCCCCGACGGATACCAGCTGGTGCCCATTCTGGCCTACGAACGGCTTCCCGACGGTTCCACCGCCCCGGACGGCACGAATGATCTTGATTTTGAAGGCCAGATGGCCCGTCTGAGTACCGGGCATTACCATGTGATCGAATTGTCCCGCTTTCTGGCATTCATGAACTATGACAGCCAAATCCCCACGCGGTCGGTGGTGATCACCATTGATGACAACCGTCGCGGTCCGGTTCTGGCGGCCTTGTCCGTGTTGAAGAAATTCGGCTACCGGGCCACCCTGTTTGTGGATACAGCCCGGCTGGGCCTTCCGGGCATGCTGACGCGGGAGGATCTTGTCGGGTTCAGGGAAAACGGGATCGATGTCCAGTGCCGCAGCGGATGGGAGATCGATGAAAGCATCGAGAACGGGCGGGTGACCCTCGAGGCGTATTTCGAACGTATCCGGGCGGACATTCCAAAGGCCCGGCAGACGCTGGAGGCTATCACCTCCCTGCCCTGCACCGTGTATGCCTGCCCCCCGGCCGGGGCCAATAACATTCTGGTCGAGTTTCTCAAACAATCGGGCTTCACGGCGGCCCTGGAGACCAACGGCCGGGCCAATCCGTTTTACATCGAACCCTACCATATCGGCAGGACGCGGGTGCCGTCACCGTGCTCGTCCGATGATTTTGAACGCATGCTGACGGTTTTCAGGACGATGAAGGTAAAATGACGCACAGGGCATGGTATACGGCGCTTCTGATCCTGATCACCGGGATTGGATGTGCCCTGAAAGACGGTGCGGTTCCGCCCATGATAGACGCAAAACCTGCGCCGCCTCTCATTCTTTACCAGCTCAAGGCCATGGACTACGAGCGGCAGGGCGACCATCAGCAGGCCCTGATTCATTATAAAATTGCCGAAGCCCTGATGACCGAACGCATTCTGGCCGCCACCGCCGCCGTGGGCAACCACGCCGAACACCACTTCCAGAAAGGACGGGCGCTCTTGGCTGAAAATCAGGACGCCGCCGCGGCCGAGGAATTCCTGAAGGCCCTGATTTTCGACGCCGGCCGGATCGATGCCCTTGAACAATTGAGAAAAACGACCGGCCCCCGGCGCACCCTGACATATACGGTCAAACAGAGGGATACCTTTGCCGCCATTGCCGGAGAGGTATACAAGAACCCGAACCTGGCCGACCTGGTCGCCTTTTTTTTCGGCCCGGATCGGGACAGGGACCTGACGCCGGGTGAGGTGTTGACCCTTCCTGTGGCGGAACTGTCGTTTACCCGTCGGTTTTTCAATTTTACACGGGACATCGCCCTGGCGAGAAAACGGTTCAAGCAAAAAGATTACGAACAGGTGCTGCCCCTGGCCGAGGCCATTCTCCGCCACCGTCCCGGCAATGACGAGGCGCTGTTTCTGATCAATTCGTCGTGTGACGCCCTGGCGGAGCAACTGGTCCGTGAACGGCGGTATCAGGAAGCCCTTGCCGTGCTCCGGAGGATCGACCCCCGTTTCCGAAACGTGAAGACGCGAATCAAGGAGATCGAAACGCTTCAGGCGAATGTGTTTGCCGCGGATACCGAAAACAAAAACGCGGCTCACTACCGAAAGGGCCGCGATCTGTTCAAGCAAGGCCGGCACCTCGAGGCCCTCGCGGCTTTTCAATCCGTCGATCCCGCCTATGCCGACGTCCAGGAACGGATTGCCGAGATCAGGGATCTTGTGAAACAGCGGGCTGAGATTCACTACAGAAACGGGGTTAAATGCTTCCTGAACGAAAACCTGGAAGGGGCCATCGCCGAATGGAAACAGGCGCTGGCGCTGGACCCTGAAAATGTCCAGGTTCGCAAGGACATGGATAACGCCCTTGAGTTGCTCAGAAAAATCAATGAACTTCAGTGAAAAAAACATGGGGGGCTTGCCATGAACCACTTGAATGATCATTGTCTATGGTGATATATTGCACAAAACACTACGTGACACGGACGGTCTCAGGAACAGGGTGCGGATTTTGACCCCAAAACGTCCCCGGTCACAGGTCATACACTCGTTTGATAAGGAAAAATAATGAGCAGACTTGAATGGAACGACGCCCTGAACATCGATGTCAGCGAAATCGACGAAAAGATGAAGGCGCTTTTTGAAGGCATCAACCGTTATCTGGATTATGAAACCAAACGGAAAAAGGAAGAGGACTACGATGAAATCGGTGAGGTGCTTGCCGATGTGTCCGAAGCCATAAGGCAGCATTTCACCAACGAGGAGCGGATTCTGACCCAGTACCGGTATCCCGAATTTGCCGGTCATAAGAAGGAACACCGACGCTTCGTCAAGAAAGTGCTGGCCTTCCGTCGGGTCTATTCCGAAGAGCCCGACAAGATTTATCGGGATTCGGCCAAATACATGCGTGAATGGCTGCTTCGGCATATCCGGGAAGACGATATGCGCTACGCCCCCTTTATCCGTGTCCAGAAATACCTGAACGATCACAGCGCCCACAACCGGCGCGGCCGCTAATCCGTCCCAGGGGCCCTTAAGGGGGCCCCTTTCACGTGCCCCCCTATGGTTACCCGATCAGGTTGTTAAGCAGTGCGGTCACTTCCGGGCAGCTTTCTTCAATGGCGAAAAGCCGGTCCCGATCGAAGATGTTCGAAACGGTGGGCTTGTCCAGCCCCAGATCCGATTCCCGGTCCACGCTTTCAAGAATAACGGCCATGGCATAGCAGGAGATGTATTCAAACATCAGATCCTCGGGGATGTCGAAGGGCTGGTCCGACGGCTGGTAACCGCTTTGCTCCTGGGCGATTTCCACGATCGAGGAGAGCATCATCATGGAATTGGCATCGCTCAGCACCTGGTCCTCGTCGATCTCGCCGCCCGCCGTCACGGCGATGGTCAGGAAGTTCTTTGCGGCCACATAGATCAAATCCAGCCACGTCTGGTCAAGGTTCTGCGGCAGCACTGCGTCGGCGCCCTTTGAAATCACATCGTCGATAAACTGGTTGAGCATGGTTTCGCCTTCCTTTTCGTTTTTGGAGTGTGCGAATCACGGCCGACGCTATCCGGCGGCCATGGCGCGGGGTACCCCCTCGGGCATCGTCACATGCCTTCTCTCATACACGATATCGGGGGGCTTGGGTATGATTTTCATGATGAAACCCTTCGGCGTTCCTGTGAAAAAGCTTGACAAGGGGCGTCATAGGCCTTTATTGTTCAAGTTAACTTTAACTTTATGCAATGGAGCGTCATGGGCAACGACACGGAACACTACACCATTTCGGAGCTGGCCGCCATGCTGGAGATCAGCCCGTCGACCATCCGGTTTTACGAAGACAAGAAACTGATCCATCCCGCCCGGTCGTCGGGCAATCAACGGATTTACAGCCGCAAGGACAGGGCGCGTCTCAAACTGATTCTCCGGGGCAAGCGCTTCGGGTTTTCCCTGGACGAAATCGCGGAGATCATCGGTTTCTGGGACGTGGAAGTCAATGAAATCAGCCAGATCGAGAAAAGTCTCAGCTACACGGACAAACGGATCGAGGAGGTCCGCTTGCGCCGGAATGAGCTGGATCTGCTCGAAGAGGACATGCTGGCCATGAAACACCATCTGCTCGATCGGCTCGAAGAGCTGAAGAGCCAAACCGGGGACACCGAACAGGAGGAGGGGTGATGTACGATTTTTTATTATCGGACGAGACGCTTAAAATCAGGGACGAGGCCCGGGATCTGGTCAAATCCGTGCCCCGGCAGATGCTGCTCGACATGGATCAGGATAAGATTCAGTTTCCCAAGGAATTTCTTCAGGAAGCCGGACGGCGTAACCTGATGGGTTGCCGTTATCCGGTCGAATGGGGCGGCCGGGGGCTGGACTGGGTCAGCACCGCCGTGGTGATGGAGGAGATCGGGGTCCTGGGTTACATCGTGGCCTGTGTGTTCGGCGTGGGGGCGGAACTGGTCTGTGACGCCATCATTCTCCACGGCACCGACGCCCAGAAGGAAAAATACGTCAAACCCCTGCTCAAGGGGGAAATTTTCGCCGCCGAATGCCTGACCGAACCCCGGGGCGGGTCTGATTTCTTCGGCACCGGCACCCTGGCCGAGGACAAGGGCGACCATTTTCTGGTGAATGGCCAGAAACGCTTCATCGTGGGCGGAGAGGGGGCCGACTATTTTCTGGTTTACGCCAAGACCGATCCCGACGCCAAGCCCCACAAGGCCCTGACCTGCCTGATCATCGACAAGGGGCCCGGGGTCCATGTGGAGTATCTTTACGGCCTGATGGGCTCCCGGGGGGGCGGGGCCGCCCGGATCGTGTTCAAAAACGCCAGGGTGCCCAAGGAAAACGTGGTGGGCCAGGTCAACAACGCCTATGCCGTGTTCAACACCATGATGATCCCCGAACGTCTGGGCACTGCGGCCATGACCATCGGCGCGGCCCGTCCGGCTCTGGATGTCGCCACGGGGTACACCACCCGGCGCAAGGCCTTCGGCAAAACCATCAACCAGTTCCAGGGCGTCAGTTTCCAGGTGGCCGAAGCGGCCATGCTGCTCGACGCCTCCCGAAGCATGATCTACACCACCGCCCGGGCCGTGGATGCGGGCATCGACCCCAACACCGTCCGGCGACTGGTGTCCGAATCCAAGAAATTCGTCACCGAAGCCTGCCAGAAGGTGGCCCACAACGCCATGCAGGTCATGGGCGGCATCGGTTACACCACGGTCTATCCCGTGGAACGGATTTTCCGGGATCTTCGGCTGGCCTCCATCTGGACCGGCAGCAACGAGGTGATGTCCATGATCATCGCCAGCGAATGGTACCGGGAATACCTGGAGCAGAAAAAACAAAACCTCGTCCGAGATTGTGAAAACGACGCTGCCGAAGCCTTTGCTCCGGACGAAAAAATCTACGAATAAAGCAGAACCTCAGGCTCATCCCCGCTGGGTAACGGTATCCCGGGACGGGGATGGGCAAACCCCTCACCGTTCGTTTGCACGTTCCAACGATCCGCCCATGTCTTTCCCTGTCTGACCAAGGAACAGGTTGACAAACGACGCACTAGTCCATTAATATGATCCCGCTTTTTCGGGGAATGGCCTGTTTTTTGGGCTGATTTTTTTGTTGATTGCAACCGTCGTGATCGGTCAGGGGGCAGTGTGAAAATTTCCGGTTTTTCATTTGTGAAAAACGCCGTCAAACTATACTATCCGGTCGAAGAATCCATCCGCTCCATTCTGCCGATCTGCGACGAATTCATCATCGCCGTGGGCCGCGGTGAAGACAACACCCGCGAGGTCATCGAAGCCATCGGCGATCCGAAAATCCGGATCATCGATACCGAGTGGAACAGCGTGGATGTTCTAAAAAAATTGATTCTGGCCCAGCAGACCAATGTGGCGCTTGCCGAATGTACCGGCGACTGGTGTTTTTATGTCCAGGCCGACGAAGTCGTGCATGAGGATGATCTGCCGAAGATCCAAAAGCGCTGTGAGCGGCACCTCGATGACCCCCGGATCGAAGGCCTCCTGTTCGATTATCTGCATTTCTGGGGAGACTACCATCATTATCAAAAAAGCCACGGCTGGTATCCGCGGGAAATCCGGATTGTGAGAAACAACATCGGCGTAACATCCGTTCGAGATGCCCAGTCCTTTCGATTGGGCGATGGAAAAAAACTGACCGTGGCGCCTGCGGATGCACGAATATTTCATTATGGCTGTGTCCGGCCGCCTTACCTGATGCAAAACAAGCAAAAATCATTTCGATCCATATACGATGGGAAACAGGCGGCTGAAAAACAATTTGAAAAACAGTCCAATGAATTCGATTATGGTGAAATGAAGGTCCTTCCCCGTTACAACCGGTCACACCCTGCGGTCATGAGGGAGAGAATTGAGGCGTTTAACTGGGGGGAGAAATTAAGAGACGAATATCGGCAAGGCGAACGCCGTCAGCTCCTGCGTAAACCGCATAAACATGAACGATTGAAAAACCGGGTTCTAACATCCATTGAACAGTCAACCGGCCTTGATTTTAATCACAAAAATTGGAAAAGATTGTTGAATCGTTAGTATTCAACTGGTTGTATTAAACATCGATTGGAATAATCATGGATGAACGTGTTGATTGGTCGACGATGACCGGAAAGACCGGTTTTTTTGTCTTTCTGGTGTTTGGGTTCAGTTTGTTTTTTTCAAAAGGATCCATGAATATCTGCCTGGGTGTTTTGATGCTGCTTTCGCTGGTTGAGCTGGTTTGGTTTAAACGATACAAATCTTTTTTCAACAATCCCTATGTCATTGCGTTTCTGGCTCCTTTGGCCATCGGCTTTGTCCTGAGTTTTTTTTCGACGGCAGGGATCAAGGGGCCTGTGTTTTTTCTTTCGCGTTATCGTTTTTTCTTTTTGATCGTTCCCTTTTCATTGTTTGTCACGGAACGAAAACATCTGAACCGGCTTTTTTTCATCATCGTTCTTTCGGGGTGTCTATCTCTGGTCTACGGTTTTGTGAATGGCTATATCATTCATTCGGATATCTCATTCAAGGGGAAGCACATCATAGGCAGAAGCTCAGACCTTCTTGCCTGCTTGAGCATGCTGGTGACGGTTGTTGTGTTTCAGTCAAACCGATCGGAACTGAAAGAAAAAAAATATCTGACCCTTTTGATGGTTGCTACGCTCGTTCTGGCCACATCGGCCCTGATGTTTATCGGTCAGCGCGGTGCGATGCTGGGTCTTTTTATCGGCTGGATGGTCTACGGCGTGTTCTTCAACCGGAAGTTTCTTGTGCTTATTGCCGGGTTGTTATGTGCGGGTTTTCTGATAGCAGAACCCAATGATTATGTCATGATTCGGATCAAGTCCATTCTGGATGAGAACCAAAAAGGCAACGCCATCAGGCTTGATCTGTATAACAGTGCCGTTCCTTATCTTGTGACCCGGCATTTTTTTTCAGGAACCGGTTCCAAAAACGATGGTCAGGACTATCTCGACTTTTTTGAAAAACAGGATCCGGCCTTTCAGGAAGATAATGCCAGGGCTTTGAAACACCCAGGGAATTTTCATAACAGTTATATGCAGATGGCGGCAGAAGGGGGGATTCTGTTTTTTATCAGTTTTCTTGCCGGTATGATTTATATTCATCACGCCATGATAACGGGCTTGAAAAACACGGAGCTACGGCTTCAATGCATGGCGGGTCTGGTGACCTCGGCCGGGGCCGCCGTGATCTTTTTTTTCCATGGCGAATTCTATCGCTATGGCGGGATTATTTATTATCTGACATTGATTTCAAGCGTTTGGGGCTATCGGGAAGGATTTCCCTGTCGTTGTGGGGGAGGCTCTGATGGGCGATAACGATTTTTCTGTTCTTCACGTCGATACGGAAAAAAACTGGAGGGGGGGGCAGCAGCAGGCGGCGTATCTGTTCGAGCGTATGCATGCCGTGGGCATGAACACGGCGATGGTCTGCAAAAAAGGGTCTTCCTTCGAAACCTATTGCAACAAACACAACCTGCCCTGCCATGCCATACCCATGTACGGTGAATTTGACATTACTGCGGGGTATAAAATTGCCGCTTTATGTCGTGAAAAGGGATTTCGGATTCTCCATCTCCATTCCTCCCATGCCTTGGCGTTGGGCTTGTGGGCCAAACTCTTCAATCGAAGCCTTCGGCTGGTTGCCGTCAGGCGGGTCGATTTTCATATTAAAAAGAATTTTTTGAGCCGCTTCAAATATTCAACTGCACTGCTTGATGTCATTGTCTGTATTTCTGAGGGCATAAAAAAGGTGCTTCTCGAAGACGGTCTCCCGGAAGAAAAGCTGGTGACGATTCATAGCGGAGTTGACATCACAAAGTTTCAATTTGCCCCGCTTTCCGGAAATATCAAAAAGGAAATGGGCATCCCCGACGATCACCGTGTGGTCGGAACGATTGCCGCCCTTTCGAACCATAAAGATTACCCGAATTTGCTTCACGCCGCCAGAAGACTTGTCGACCGCAATGATCATGTGACATTCTGCGCATTAGGGACAGGACCTGAAGAAAATAGTATTCACCGGTTGGCAGACGACCTTAAACTGGGGTCCCGGTTTATTTTTGCGGGCTTTCGAAACAATGTCGGGGATTTTTTGAATATCTTCGATGTGTTTGTCCTTGCGTCCTATGAAGAGGGTCTTGGGACGTCCATCCTGGATGCCCAGGCCGTGGGATTGCCTGTGGTGGCCTGCCGGTCAGGAGGGATCCCCGAGGTTGTCGCCGACGGGATTAACGGTATTCTGGTGCCCCCGCGTGATCCTGATGCATTGGCCGCGGCCATCGAAACACTGCTGAATGATCCGGACAAGCGAGCGTTATTCGGTCGCAGGGCAAAGCAAGATGTTGAAGCTTTTTCCATCGATCATACGGTTGAAAAGAATCTGCTGTTGTACAAAAGGCTTGAAGGGTTCCGTCAATGAAATTCTTGTTGATGACGAACGATTTCTACCCCAATAATATCGGAGGGATGACGCATTATTACACCGGTATTGCAGGCGGGTTCCCGAACGGGTCCCTGACGGTCCTGACGGTTCAGGCAGACAGGCCCTTTGAGGGCGATCAGAAAAACCAGTGCGTCGTTCGTGTGCCTGTCACAGGAAAACAAAGCGGTTCTTTTTTTTCAAAAAAGAAAATCAGAAACGAAGCCTTCCGGATCATCAGGGAAAACAAGATCGACGTTGTTTTATGCGGTAATGTCCGGCCCTATGGTGATATCGCTTTTGATCTTCATAAAAAAACAGGACTGCCCTATTATATTTTCTTCCATGGGAATGATCTGCTCAGAATCCTTAACCGGATGAAACGATTTTTTTTCAAACGGATTACTTATGGGAACATGCTTCGACACGCCGAAGGCTTTATTGCAAACAGCCGGTATGTGATGGATCTCATTCCGGAGCAATTTAAAAACGACAAATCGCTTATCGTGGCCAATCCCGGAGTCGATCAGAGTTTTGAACGTTTAACCCCTAAGCCGCCGTTTTCAAGCCCCGGCCCCAAACGTTTGCTTACCGTTGGAAGACTGACGCACCGTAAGGGCATTCAAACGGTTATCAAGGCACTTCCCCGCATCAGACAGGATTTTCCCGATGTGATGTACGATGTTGTCGGCCCCGGTGACCAAGCCTATTTTCGAAAAATCGTAGATGAATACGATGTCTCAGACCGTGTGACGTTTCATGGGTTCACATCCTATGAGGGTGTCAAGGACTGTTTGAAAACATGTGATGTTTTTATCATGGTATCCTATGAGTCGACCAAAAAATCCGACGTCGAAGGGTTTGGCATCGTTTTCCTGGAAGCCAATGCCTTTGGAAAACCGGTGGTCGGTTCACGGACCGGCGGCATCGAAGACGCCGTGATCCACCATCAAACGGGCCTTTTGGTCGAAGATCCGTTTTCCGAAAAAGAAGTGGCTGACAGCATTTTATGGTTGTTCAGGAATCCGGAAAAAGCGGTTGCCATGGGCCAAGCCGGATATGATCGGGTGAACGAGGCGTTTCGGTACGATGTGATCGTGTCACACATGACCGAACGCATAAAAAAAGATCTTGAATCACCCCGCTGACGAAACTTCTGAACACCTATGCCGATCCCAGCAGACGGATGACCTTCTCCAGATCCTCCGGTCGGTCCACGCCCACGGTGCGGTGGGGGGTAAGGATGATGCGGATGGGGATGTTGTTTTCCAGAAGGCGGAGTTGCTCGAGTTTTTCGATGTCTTCCAGGGTTCCTTTGTTAAATCCCACAAATTGTGTGAGGGCGTCCATGCGAAAGGCGTACAGGCCGATGTGACCGTAATAGTCGGGCGTTTGTCCGTCCCGGTCATAGGGGATGGGGGATCGTGAAAAATATAGGGCGGTCATGGTGTTTGAAAACACCACCTTGACCTGGTCCGGGTTTGCGGCCTCTTTCGCGCTGATGCGGACGGCGGGGGTGACGACCCGGACCGTGGGATCGGCAAAGGGGGCGAGAAGCTCGGAGAGGATCGAGGGGTCAAGGGCCGGTTCGTCGCCCTGGATGTTGACCACCACGGCATCCTCGGGCACGTCGAGCAGCCGGGCGGCCTCGAGAACCCGGTCGGTGCCGCTGGGATGATCGCTCCGGGTCATCACGACCGGGAGGCCAAGAGCCTGGGCTGCCGCCTCGATACGTGCGTCGTCGGTGGCCACCGCCAGCGTGTCAAAACAGCCCGATTCCATGGCCCGCTGATAAACGTGCCAGATCATGGGCCGCCCCAGGATATCGGCCAGGGGTTTTCCGGGAAAGCGGGTGGAGGCAAAACGGGCCGGGATAATGCCGTAGCAATTACGGGGCAGGTTCATGTGGGTTATCCTTTGAAATGAGCCAGAATCCTCGCGCAGGTCTGGCGGGTTCCGCCCTTTCGGGTGTCAAGATAATCGGAGGCACGCTGTCGGATGCGGTCCCGGGGAACGGCGTTCCGGATCTGAATCAGAAGCCGCTCAGCCGCCTTTTTTCCCGTGGGTTCCAGAATCAGAAGCCCCTTGTCAACGATGGCCTCGCCAACCCAGGCAAAATTCTCCCAGTGGGGACCGCACACGGGAACCAGTCCGCTTTGCAAGACTTCCAGAAAATTCTGCCCGCCCAGGGGCGCCAGGCTGCCGCCCACAAAGGCGGCCTGGGCCAGGGCATAGGCCGAGGCCAATTCCCCGAACCGGTCCCAGACGATCACCTGGCCGGCATCGGTTTTACCATCGAGGTCCGATCGACGGCGAAACCGGATGTCAAGGGCCGTCAGCCTGCGCGTCCAGGCGTCGACCCGGTGCATGTGGCGGGGAAACAAAAGAACCAGCACCTGCGGTTCCTGCCGGATCAGGGTCCGGATCAGGTCGACCACGGCCTCTTCCTCCTCCTCGCGAATCGACCCGAGCACCACCCGGGGGCGATCATCAGGAAACAGTCCTGCGAGAGGATTCACCTCCGTGACGGTGCTGTCTGACGCAACCCGGTCGAACTTGATATTGGGAACGACCCGGACCGGTGTGTTAGGAAACAGACTTTCGAACCGCCGGGCATCGTCATCGGACATGGCGCAGACCTCGTCGGGAGCCAGGGCCTGCCAGAGGCCGGGAAACAGGAGGTACCGTTTGAGGCTGCGATCGGTCAGTCGCCCATTGACGATCAGGATGGGGCACCCCTTGTTTTTCAGGGCCTTCAGCATGCCGGGCCACATTTCCAGTTCCACCAGCACCATCAGCCGGGGCCGGATCTGGTCCACGGCGTTTTCCATGATGTCGGGCCGGTCAAAGGGCGTGAACGACACGTCGATGTCAAGTGCCGGGCGAATTTTTCTGAGGGCTTGCCGCGCCTGTTTGAGGATATCAAACCCCTGGCGGGTGGCGGTGGTCAGCCGGATCCGGATGGGCATCGCAACATCCAGTGCGGCCAGGATGTCGGCGGTCAGATAGGCTTCTCCGGCCGAGGCGGACTGGATCCAGATGTCGGCGGGACCGTGGCCGTTTCCGGTCAGAAGCCGCTGGTCGATGCCGTCGGCCAGTCGGGGCCTTCGCCTGAGGAAGGGCAGGGCGAGAGTCCAGGCCAGGCGGTACACGAAGAACAAAAGGGTCATGGCGATCGATTCCCGCATACCTGCCTTTATCATGACAATGTCTGTCAGGACAGGTGGCGTTCCTGTCCGTGTGTGATCGATATATATTCTTGATCATCCAATGATCAAGGCCCGAGGGATCTTAAAAAAATCGGGAATCCGTGTCAATTGCAAATCTTAAATTGCATGGCCTGCCGGACTCTGATATAGAAGGCCATGTTTTTTTACTAAACAACTATTTAATATTTAAAAGGAAACCAAATTATGGCGATCAATCCGGAGCTTCTGGATATCCTGGCCTGCCCCAAATGCAAACAGCCGGTAACCCTCACCAAGGAGGGGGACGGTCTGGTTTGTACGCGGTGCAAGCTGGTCTACGAGATTCGCGACGATATCCCCATCATGCTGATCGATGAAGCCAAACCTTTGAAAGAATAGCGCATCGTATTATGAGTGTCCCAAAGACACCGGATCCGGCCAAGCTGGTCATCGGTCTGTACACCGGGGACAGGGAGCTGTTTCCCCTTCTGGCCCGGCGCCTGTCGGACCGGTTCGGCACAGCGGACGCCGTCAGTGCCTGGATGCCGTTCGATGAGACGGACTATTACGAACGGGAAATGGGGTCACCCCTGTTTCGACGCATGATGTCTTTTGACACCCTGATCAACCAGGATGATCTGGCCTCGATCAAGCGTGAAACCAACGCCCTGGAAACGGAGTTCGCACAGGAGGGACGGCGTCGGGTGAATCTTGATCCGGGTTATCTGCTGCTGTCCCGGTTCGTGCTGGCCACGGGTAAGGACTTCGCCCACCGGATCAGCATTGGCCAGGGGATTTACGCGGATTTGACCCTTCTTTTCAGGAACGGGGCCTTCGAAACCCTGCCCTGGACCTATCCGGACTATGCGGGTCAGGCCATGCGGACCTGGCTCCACCGTGTGCGGGATGTGTATCTTCAAAATCTCAAAAAAATGGAACCAATGCGATGATTAAAAGCATGACCGCCTTTGCCAAGTCCGAAGTGACCGAAGGCGCCCTGACCGTTTCGGTGGAAATCCGCACCGTCAACAGCCGTTACCTGGATTGCGTGATCCGTGTTCCCCACGGCTACCAGGGTATGGAAGACAAGATCAAGGAATGGATCGGCAGAACGCTTTCCCGGGGCCGGGTGGAACTCCGCTTGTTTGTCGGCGACGCCTCGGGCGACAGTGTGGCCTACGAGGTGAACCTGCCCAAGGCCCGGGCCTATTACCGGGCCCTTGACACGCTGAAGGGCGATCTGGGGCTGTCCGGCGACATCGCCCTCGCCCAGATTACCGGCGTTCAGGGGCTGATCACCGCCGCCGACGTGGCCGTGGACATGGAGTACCAGGCCGCTGTGATCGAACGATGCGTGAATCAGGCCCTGTCGGACCTTGATGCCATGCGGACCGCGGAAGGCGATTACCTGAAAAAGGATTTTGGTGCGCGGCTTGAATTTATCGAGGGGACCATCGACACGATCCGCCGGGATGCGTCGGATCTCGTGGCCGTCTATCAAAAACGTCTGCTCGAGAGAATCAAGGCCCTGTGCGAGGGCATCAGCGAGGTGGATCAGGGCCGCATCGCCCAGGAAGCCGCCCTTCTGGCGGATCGGAGCGATATTTCCGAAGAGCTGGTCCGGGCCGCAAGCCACGTGATGCAGTTTCGGGCCATCATGGATTCTGAAGAGGCCGCCGGACGCAAACTCAATTTTCTTCTTCAGGAATTCAACCGGGAATTCAACACCATGGGATCCAAGGTGGGGCAGGCTCAGGTGGCCCATCTGATCGTGGATGTTAAATCGGAGCTGGAACGCCTGAGAGAACAGGTTCAGAACATCGAATAACGGCCAGGGGCCGCCTCTTGACGAACGACGCATGGGAGACGTCTGACGCGGTACGACCGCGGTTTTCCCTATAAACACTGTCAGCCCGCCGGTTTTAAGGCCGGGCCAGGAGAAAGGCATGGAACAGGCATTATTGAACATCGGTTTCGGAAGCAGCGTGGTCGCCGACCGTGTGGTGGCCATCGTCTCACCGAATTCAGCACCGATGAAGCGTCTCAAGGACGACGCCAAGGACGAGAAACGGCTGGTGGACGCCACCCATGGCCGACGCACCCGGTCGATCATTGTGCTGGACAGCAACCATATTGTGTTGTCGGCCATCCAGTCCGAAACCGTCTCTCAGCGTTTTGCGGCCCTGCGGGACGGCGGGGGCAAAGGCGAATCCAAGGGCGAGACCAAAGGAGAGGCCAAGGGGGAATGATGCAGACCAATCCGTCTGAAACCGGCCATCTTTTCGTGATTTCCGCACCTTCGGGCACGGGCAAGACCACCTTGTGCCGTCTGCTGCTCGATGCCTTTGACACCATCGGCTATTCGGTCTCCCACACCACCCGCTCCCCCAGGCCGGGGGAGGTGGACGGAAGGGATTATTTTTTTGTCTCGACCGAGGTTTTCGAAACCATGATCCGGGACAATGCCCTGATCGAATGGGCCAGGGTCCACGGCAATTATTACGGTACCTCCTCGGCCTTCGTAAGGCAGTGTCTGGAATCGGGCCGGGATATTCTTCTGGACATCGATGTGAAGGGCGCGGCCAGTATCCGGGAACAGTATCCCGACGCCGTGACGATTTTCATCATGCCGCCGTCCATGGAAGCCCTTCGCGAGCGGTTGAACCGTCGGGCCACCGACAGTCCCGAGGTGATCGAAACACGGATCACGAACGCGGAGGAGGAAATCCGTCACAGGGACCTTTACCGTCACGTGATCGTCAACGATGATCTGGACAGGGCAAAGGACGAGCTGTTTGCTCTGATCCGCTCGTATCGGGACCGATGAAAGGGGCCTTACCCATGAAAAAACACGGGGACCGGCACGGCCGGAAAAACCAGCGGCCCGCGGGGCATGAGATACTCTACGGCATCAATCCGGTGACCGAGATGTTCCGGGCCGGACGACGAACCGTCTACGAACTGTTTCTGGCCGGAGATAAAAGCTCAGAGCGGATGGCCGAGCTGGAAGCGGCGGCCCTCGCCATGGCCGTTCCGGTGACCCGCCTGGATGGCCCTTCTCTGGCCCGCCTGGCCGGAAATGACGCCCATCAGAATGTGGCGGCCCGGGTCAGCGTCTATCCTTTTTCGGAGATGACGGATCTTTCGGCCGCCGGGACTCATTCGCAGGCTCCGCCCTTTGTCCTGCTGCTCGACAGCATCGAGGACCCCCACAACCTGGGGGCCCTGGCCCGGACAGCCCTGGGCGCGGGGGTGGATGCTGTTTTTCTTCCCAAAGACAGGGCCGCCCAGCCCACTCCGTCGGCGGTCAAGGCCTCGGCCGGCGCGCTGGAGCATGTGCGTCTGATCCAGGTGACCAATCTGGCCGGCACCATCCGGGATCTCAAGAAGGAGGGCTTCTGGGTCACCGGCCTTGACTCATCCGGTGAAATGGCATTATATGAAGCCGATTTCCGTGGCCCCACGGCTCTGGTGGTGGGCGGCGAGGGGCGCGGGGTCCGGGAGCTGGTCGGCAAACAGTGTGATTATCTGGTCTCGATTCCACAAAAGGGGCCGGTGAACTCGCTGAACGCCTCGGTGGCCGGGGCCCTTGCGATGTATGAAGTCGTCCGCCAGAGGCGCTGACGATTCGAACAGGAACGGGTAACCTCTCCGGCGTTCATGCCGGGAACATAAGGTGAAAGGATGAAGACCATGCAGAAAGGACATAAAATTGTCAAGAACAGTGACGGCTCGCTGACCGTACCCCATGACCCGATCATTCCCTTTATCGAAGGGGACGGCACCGGGCCGGATATCTGGTTCGCGACCCGGATGGTGCTCGACGGGGCGGTTGCGGCAGCCTATGGCGATACCCGGGAAATAAAGTGGCTGGAACTTCTGGTCGGTGAAAAGGGCTTTGAGAAAACCGGGCAGTGGCTGTCCGACGAGGCCCTGAAAACCATGGAAGACTACGTGGTGTCCATCAAGGGGCCCCTGACCACGCCGGTGGGCAAGGGCATCCGGAGCCTGAACGTGTCCATCCGTCAGAAACTGGATCTTTACGCCTGTGTGCGGCCGGTGCGTTACATCGACCCCGTGCCCAGTCCCATGAAGCACCCTGAAAAGGTCGATATGGTGATTTTCCGTGAGAACACCGAGGACGTGTACGCGGGCATCGAGTACGAAGCCGGAACGCCCGAAGCGGAAAAGGTGGCGGCTTTCCTGAAAAACGAACTCGGGGCGGACCTGCCCGATCATCCGGGTATCGGTATCAAACCCATGAGCGAGGCCAACACCAAGCGCCTGGTGGCCGCCGCCATCCGTCATGCCATCGATACGGGGGCAGAGAGCGTCACCCTGATGCACAAGGGCAACATCATGAAATTCACCGAAGGGGCCTTCAGGACCTGGGGCTACCAGGTGGCCAAAGAGCTGTTCGCTGATCAGACCGTCACCGAGGAAGAACTCTGGGATACCTACGACGGTAAGGTGCCGGCGGGCAAGGTGGTGATCAAGGACCGGATTTCCGACATGCTGTTCCAGCAGGTGCTGCTCCGGCCGGACGAGTACAGCGTCATCGCCTGCCCCAACCTGAACGGGGACTACATGTCCGACGCCCTGGCGGCCCAGGTCGGCGGGCTGGGTATCGCGCCGGGCGCCAATATCGGCGATACCTGCGCGGTCTTCGAAGCCACCCACGGCACAGCCCCCAAATACGCGGGGCTGGACAAGGTCAACCCCACCTCCCTGATCCTTTCCGGTGCCATGATGCTCGAATATATGGGCTGGAAAGAGGCGGCGGACAAGGTGGTCAGCGCCATCCAGACAACCATCAAAAAGGGCACCGTCACCTACGACCTGGCCCGGCAGATGCAGGGCGCCAAAGAGGTGAAATGCTCGGAATTCGCCCGGGCGGTGGTGGCCAATATGTAAAAAAAGGCGGCCTTCGGGCCGCCTTTTTGTTTTTGCCTCCGGCGGCCCTGCCGGGGGCCAACCTTTTGAAAAGGTTGCCAAACGTGTCTTTTCACATTGACGGCATGGCCCGCCGGGTGTTTCGGTCGGTTCGGGATGCGGTGTTCCCGCTGAAATGTCTGGCCTGCGGGCAGATGTTTGTGCGGCGGCCGGTGGGGGAGGGCGCGGGTGATTTTGCCCGGGAAACGGCTCTGGTGCTGTGCGAACGCTGCCGGTCCGAGTTTACGGCCATTGCCTCGCCCTTGTGTCCCCGGTGCGGGCTGATGTTTGCCGAGCGGGTGTCGGACGATCATCTGTGCGGGCGCTGCCTGACCCGGCCGGGGGCCCTGACCTTTGCCCGGGCGGTGGGCAGCTATGACCGGTCGTTGAAAAAGATCATCCAGGCGTACAAATACCGGAGCCGGCTGGGGGCTGCCGGGCCTCTGGGCCGACTGCTGTTCGATCTGTATCGCCGCTGCTATCCGGACGGGGGCCCGGATTTGATCATTCCCGTGCCTCTCCATCGAAAACGGTTTCGCAGGCGCGGATTCAACCAGGCTTACCTTCTGATCCGGAACTGGCCCTTTCCCAAAAAAAAAGCGCCGGGGATCACGGGGCCGGTGATCGTGAAAGACGGCATGATCCGCAGGCGCTGGACCGAGCCCCAGGCCGGTCTCGACCGGAAGACCCGGCGATCGAACATCAAGGGGGCCTTTGCCGTCGCGGCAGATCTGGATGTCCGGGGCAGGCACGTGCTTCTGATCGATGATGTCTACACCACCGGGGCGACCGCCGAGGAATGCGCCTCGGTGCTGACGAAAACCGGGGTCCGTCGGGTCGATATCCTGACCGTGGCCCGAACCGTGTAAGGGGGTGCCGCCATGAAATCCTTTACCGCAGGCGTCGTTCAATGGGACGTGGCGCTCGGACGCGTCTCCGATAATGTGACGACGGCCATGGACCGGCTGACCATTCTGGCCGATCGGGGCACGGATCTGGCTGTTTTGCCCGAGATGTGGTCCTGCGGCTTTGACCTTGAAAATCTTACTGCCCATGCCGCACACACCCCGGCTATTCTGGACAGGCTCGGCCAGATGGCCGCATCCCGTCACATGGCCATCGCGGGGTCTCTGCCCGAAGCCGTGGGCGATCGGGTGGCCAACACGTTTTATCTGATTGACGATTGCGGTCGCATCGCCGCAGCCTACAGGAAAATTCATCTGTTCCGGCCGGGCAGCGAGCATCTTCACTTCACGGCCGGCGATGCGACGGTCACGGCGGATCTGCCCATGGGCCGCCTGGGGCTTGTCACCTGTTACGACCTGCGGTTTCCCGAACTTTCCCGGATGCTGACCGTTGCCGGAATCGACTGCCTTCTGGTCGCGGCCCAGTGGCCCCGGGTCCGGTCCGGGCATTGGGACGTCCTGCTTCGGGCCCGGGCCATCGAAAATCAGGTGTTTGTCATCGCCGCCAACCGCTGCGGATCGGATCCCCATCTGGATTATGCCGGTGGGTCCTGTATCATCTCGCCCTGGGGGGAAACCCTTGCCCGGGCCGATGATCGGGACACCCTGATCGAGGCGAGGCTCGATCCCCAGGCCCTTACCCGGGCCCGGGAGGCCATTCCCTGCCTTAAAGACCGGCGGCCCCACGCCTACGGGGAGATGCATCGTGACTGAGATCAGGAAACAGGCCATGACCGTCTACCGCCATCCCCATCTTGCCGAGGACAGGAGGCTCATTCACGGTCATTTCACCCGGGAAGGGGGTGTCAGCACGGGGCCGTTTGCCTCGCTGAATGCCGGCGGGGACGTGGGTGACGAGGCCGGGGCCGTTGCGGAAAACCGCCGCCGGATCACAGCATGTCTGGGCGGCGGAACGCTTATCACCCTCCGGCAGGTTCACGGCACGGAGGTGCTGGTCTTGTCAGGAAACAGCGTCCCGGAGGAGCCGATGGCCGCCGATGCGGTGATCACCAATGAGCCCGGCATTCTTTTGACCATCCAGACGGCGGACTGCCAGGCCGTTCTGGTTCATGATCCGGTCCGGCAGGTTGTCGGCAATATCCATGCGGGATGGAGGGGCAGCGTCGGCAACATCATCGGCAAAACCATTGCAGCCATGGTCCGCCGTTTCGGTTGCAACCCGGCCGATCTCCGTGCAGGGATAGGACCGTCGCTGGGTCCCTGCTGCGCCGAATTCGTGAATTACAAAACCGAACTGCCCGAAACGTTCTGGGCGTTCAAGGATCAGCGTGACCATGTGGACTTCCGGCGCATCAGTGAAACCCAGCTCGAAAACGAGGGGCTGATGCCGGAGCACATCGCCGTCATCGGTCTTTGCACCAAATGCAACAAGGATTTGTTTTTTTCCTACAGACGGGATAAGGTGACGGGACGTCTGGCCCATGTCATCGGGCTGGCGCATTCATGATTACGGAATGAAAGAAGAAGAAAGACGTATGGCTCAGGAAAATGTAGAGGTATTGTGGAACGAAGAGGTGGCCCCCGGTTACATGCACATGGGGCTTTCCAGCCGGACGGCCTGTGCGGATGCGCAGCCGGGCCAGTTTGTGATGCTGAGGACCGATCAGACCAAAGACCCCCTTTTGCGGCGTCCGTTTTCCATCCATCAGGTGATCGAGGAAGACGGCAGGCGGGTGGGGCTCGAACTGTTGTACAAGGTGGTGGGGCCCGTGACTGAACGCATGGCCCGGATGG
The DNA here is from genome assembly GCF_054657895.1 of Desulfatiferula olefinivorans. Lineage (NCBI taxonomy): Bacteria > Pseudomonadati > Thermodesulfobacteriota > Desulfobacteria > Desulfobacterales > Desulfobacteraceae > Desulfatiferula > Desulfatiferula olefinivorans. The sequence continues at coordinate 166,480 of NZ_BAAHXV010000004.1, forward strand.
AGAAGGATCAGAATCTTGATATGGTGGCGCCCCTGGGCCAGGGCTTCCGGCTTCCCGAGCGATCGAAAAACATCATGATCGTCGGCGGCGGCATCGGGGTGGCGCCTTTGGTGTTTCTGGCTTCCCGGCTTTGCGCTCAGGGTGTGGATCCGGCCCGGTGCCGGGTGCTTGTCGGCGGGCGATCCCGTGACGATGTGCTCTGCGCCGATCATTTTATCGGCCTGGGCATGACCGTGATGACCGCCACCGACGACGGCAGTCTGGGCCGGTCTGGGCGGGTGACGGACCTGGTCGTCGAGGCCCTGGACAAGGAAACCTCGGATGTGATTTACGCCTGCGGCCCTCATCCCATGCTTGTGACGCTGGCCGAATTGGCCCAGGCCAGAGAGGTGGCCTGTCAGCTGTCCGTGGAAACCCTGATGGCCTGCGGCATCTGTGCGTGCATGGGCTGTGCCGTGGCCCCGAAGGAAGACGACGGCACCTATCGGCACGTGTGCAAAAACGGCCCGGTGTTTGACGCCCGGGATCTGAAATGGCAGGATCATGCCTGAGAAGGATAACACCATCAGCTATGAGCTGACGTCCCGGGTCCGGGCTGCCGGTTGAGCGGCGAAACTGGATCCAGGGGTCCTGGAGCGAATTGTCTGCGGACTGCATGTCAAGGGGCATCCCGATCTTCTGGTGGGGCTGGATACGCCGGATGATGCGGGCGTGGTGCGTCTTACCGATGAGATCGCCCTGATTCAGACCCTCGATTTTCTTACGCCCATCACCGATTCACCCTATGATTTCGGGCGGATCGCCGCCGCCAACTCGCTCTCCGACGTCTATGCCATGGGCGGTGTGCCCATAACCGCCATGAACATTGTCTGCTTTTCCGTGGACGAGTTTCCCGAATCGGTGCTCCGGGAAACCCTGGCAGGGGGGCTGGAAAAAATTCATGAGGCCGGAGCCCTTCTGGTCGGCGGCCACAGTGTGGATGACCGGGAATTCAAGTACGGACTTTCGGTGACGGGCCGGGTTCATCCCTCCCGGGTCCTGACCAATGCCGGCGCCCGTGTCGGTGATGCCCTGATTCTGACCAAGCCCCTGGGCACCGGCATTCTGTCCACGGCGATCAAGGGAAAGTTCGCCGACGATGGAGCCGTGAAACTGCTGGTCGATACCGCGTCCGAACTCAACCGGACGGCGGCGGAGATCATGGCGGCCTTCGATGTGTCAGCCTGTACCGATGTCACGGGTTTCGGTCTGGCGGGCCATGTGCTGGAGATGGCCCGGGGAGGGAAAAAGAGTTTCCTCATTCATGGCTCGCTCGTTCCCATGCTCGATAAGGCCAGGGAATACGCCCTGTTGGGGCTGATTCCGGCGGGGGCCTACAAAACGCGGAGTTTTTGTGAACACCGCATCCGGATTGCCGAAACGGTCGATGCCGTCACGGCGGATCTGATGTTCGATCCCCAGACCTCGGGCGGACTGTTGCTGTGCCTCCCCGAAGCCCAGGCCGCAGACTGCCTTGCCCGTATGCATGACCGGGGTGTTCCGGCGGTGGTCGTCGGATGCGTCGAGAACGACCATCCCGAAGGCCTGGTCCGCGTCGTCTGATGTGGGAAACGGTGTAAAATAAAATGGATGGAAGCCCTGTATCTTGTGATTAAGCGTTGACTTGATCACCATCCTGTGTTAGGTGCTTTTTCTTGATAATCATGTTGCAATCATGATCGATGTGCCCTGTCCGAGGTATCCATGAAACGAGAGACCGTCCGCGCAATGAAAGAACTCGCGTATTACAGCAGTCTCGGACTTCAGGTGGCGCTGTCGATCTTTATCGGCCTGTTTTTCGGGCGCTGGCTGGATGGTGTGTTTGGCACCTCGCCTCTCTGGATGATGGTTTTTCTTGGGTTCGGCATTGCCGCCGGGTTCAAAAACATTCTTCTGGCCCTCAAGAAAAGCAGGTCGCTGTAACGGGGTAAGGGTATGACCGGCGTCCAGCAACGCATTCTTGGATTCGTCACCAAAAGCAACTGGTTCATTTTTCTGGTGGGGGGGCTTCTGGCCCTGATCAACCTGGACCGGGGGTTTGCCCTGGGGGTGATCACCGGTGCATTGATCGTGACGGTGAATTTTCACCTGCTGGCCCGGACACTGAAGACATCCCTGGCGCCGGGGCGTCTGTCCTCGCGCAACGTGATTCTGGCCAAGTACTATATCCGCTTTGCCATAAGCGGTCTTTTGATTTTTGTTCTGATTTCCAGGCATATTGTTGATCCGCTGGGGCTTGTGCTCGGGCTTTCGGTGGTGGTCGTGAGTATCACACTGGCAACCATGTGTGAATTAACGAAACATCTTTTCAGGGAGGCGGTTTAGGGATGACTCATCCATTTATGTTCTTGGTCGATTTATTTGATGTCAATGGAAGCCTTTATCATTATGCCCATCTTTACAAACAGGTCCCCTACACCTGGCTGATCATGCTGATTCTGATCGGTCTGGGCGCCCTGGCCGCCAAAAAGGTGACCCTGGTACCGTCCAAGGGCCAGAACGTGTTCGAAGTTCTGATTTCAGGCATTGAAGACTTCATGGTCGACATCGTCGGGGAAGAGGGCCGCTGGTTCCTGCCCCTGGCCGCCACGATTTTCATCTTTATCTTCGTCAGCAACCTCTCCGGACTGATTCCCGGTTTCTTTCCCCCCACCGCCAGCATCAACACCAACCTGGGCTGCGCCGTGGTGGTCTTCATCTTTACCCACTATCTGGGTGTACGGCACCATGGGGCTCATTATGTCAAACATTTCATGGGGCCGGTCTGGTGGATGGCACCCCTGATCATGCCCATCGAAATCATTGGGCACCTGGCGCGCGTTCTGTCCCTGACCTTCCGTCTTTTCGGCAACATGGCCGGACACGAACTGGTTCTGATGATTCTGTTCATGCTGGCGGGTGCCTATTTCGCACCGCTGCCCATCATGGCTCTGGGTATTTTCGTGGCCTTCGTCCAGGCCTTCGTGTTCTTCCTGCTGTCGATCATTTATTTCTCAGGATCCATCGAACACGCACATTAAAAGACGGTTGCACGACGCTTTAACGGATTCACGGTCCGCGGCTTACGAAGATTATGGGATATTGGAAGAAGCCGGACACATAACTCATATACACTCATGAAGGAGAAAGAAGATGGATGCATTACAGTTTTTCGTAGTCAGCTCGTTCGCAGCAGCACTGGCCATCGCCATCGCAGCATTCGGTTGCGGTCTTGCCCAGGGTATGGGTCTCAAAGCCGCCGTTGAAGGCATCGCAAGAAACCCCGAGTCTTCCGGTAAGGTCACCGTTACCATGCTGATCGGTCTCGCCATGATCGAATCTCTGTGTATCTACGCTCTGGTTGTTGCCCTGATTCTGATCTACGCTCATCCCCAGGCAGCCACCATCGCAGGCCTTCTCGGCGGTCACTGATTTTTACGTGTCTGACTGATTGGTTCTTCATGGGCCATGCCTTTTACGGGCATGGCCTTTTTTTTGATGCTTCGCGTGTGTATGGGATGCGGTTTATCTGTTTCGCAGGACAGACATGCGATTGCTTCGGCCTGAAAAGAGGCTTGACCCCTGAGGCCGAGATGTCTATAGTAGCCGAGTAAAACAGTGTTCGAATTTCACGATGCGATGCCGGGTTGACGGTGCCCCGGTTTCTAACCGTCCGTTATTGAGGAGACGACATCCATGCCTTATCTGCGGTTGATGTACGGGAATAAACTCATTGATCAGTACGCCATTGAATATGGCAGTCCCCTGACCATCGGACGTAAGGAAACGAACCATATCGTCATCAACAATCTGGCGGTCTCGGGTGTCCACGCCCGCATTGAAACCACCCGCGACGGGGTTTTCCTGACCGACCTCGAAAGCAAGAACGGAACCTTTGTCAACGGCAAGACAACCATAAGGTGTCAGTTGAACGAAGGCGATGAAATCGTTGTCGGCAAACACAAGATGATTTATTCGGAAGCCGAAGGGGGCAAAAGGGTGTCGAATATCACCCCGGCCATTGCCCCTGCGGCAGCCGGTCTCGATGAAACCATGGTGCTCGATACCAGCAAACACCGGGACATGATTTCCAATATCCTGACCGGGGCCGCATCCGCCGGGACCGTCAAACGCAAGGCCCCCATTCCCGTGCTTCTTTACGTGAAAGGCGGGACGGGGAAGGTGGTGTTGCGCCAGAAATTCACGAGGATCGGGAAGGAACCGGCCAACGATATCGTGGTCAAGGGTCTGTTTATCGGAAAACGGGCCGCCACGGTGACCAAACGTAATGACGGGTATTATGTGGCCCACATGAACGGTCTGGCCCGGACCCGGGTCAACGGGAAAAAAATCAAGACCGCCCAGAAACTCGAACACGGCGACATCCTGTCCGTGGGCAAACTGAAAATGAAATTTCTGTCCAAGCCGAAAAAAACGACCTGATTCCGCCGTCTGTTTACCTTATTATATATTACCCGAACATGTGCCTGAGAAATTGACCGGTGTGGGACTCCGGGCATCGGATGATGTCCTCGGGGGTTCCTGCGGCCACGATGTATCCGCCCGCATCGCCGCCCTCGGGGCCGATGTCGATGATGTGATCGGCGCATTTGATCACGTCCAGATTGTGTTCGATGACGATGACCGTATTGCCCGCATCGACCAGGCGGTTGAGCACCGAAAGCAGTTTGCTGATGTCTTCGGTGTGCAGGCCTGTGGTCGGTTCGTCTAAAATATACACCGTTTTTCCCGTATCTTTTTTCCCCAGTTCCCTGGCCAGCTTGATGCGCTGGGCCTCACCGCCGGAGAGGGTGGTGGCGGGCTGGCCCAGATGGATGTAGCCCATCCCCACGTCCTTGAGGGTTTCCAGCTTTTCACGAATGGCGCCGATACCGGTGAAAAAGGCCAGGGCCTGGTTGACCGTCATGTCCAGAATGTCGGCGATGGTTTTTCCTTTGTACCGGATCTCCAGGGTTTCCCGGTTGAACCGTTTGCCGTGACAGACATCGCAGGGCACGTAAACGTCGGGCAGAAAATGCATTTCGATTTTGATGATGCCGTCGCCGGTGCAGGCCTCGCAGCGTCCTCCTTTGGCATTGAAACTGAACCGGCCCGCTTTGTATCCCCTGGCCCGGGCGTCCTGGGTTTTTGAAAACAGGTCCCGGATCACGTTGAAGATGCCGGTATAGGTGGCGGGATTGGAACGGGGGGTTTTCCCGATGGGTGACTGGTCGATGTCGATGACTTTATCGACGGCCTCGATGCCGGTAATCCGGTCATGGCTGCCGGCCACGATTCGGGCCTGGTGAAGATGCTGGGCCAGGACCCGGTAGAGGGTCAACAGGACCAGGCTGGATTTGCCCGATCCGGAGACACCGGTCACGCAGGTCAGGCATCCGGTTGGAAAGGCGGCATCGATGCATTTCAGGTTGTTTTCCCGGGCGCCGTGGATGGTGATGGCCCCCCCGGCCTTTGGGCGTCGTTTATCGGGAATATGAATCTTTTTTCGGCCTGACAGGTACTGACCGGTCAAGGACCTTTCGTCGGCCAGCATCTCTCGGGGCCTGCCCGAGAACATCACCTCTCCCCCATGAATGCCCGCTCCGGGGCCCATGTCGATCACATGATCGGCGGCCAGAATCGTTTCCTCGTCGTGTTCGACCACCAGCACCGTGTTGCTCAGGTCCCGGATCTGTTTGAGGGTGGCAATCAGCCTCAGATTGTCCCGCTGATGGAGGCCGATGCTCGGTTCGTCAAGCACGTAAAGGACTCCGGTCAACCTGGAACCGATCTGGGTGGCAAGGCGGATGCGCTGGTTTTCCCCGCCGGACAGGGTTTCCGCCGGACGGCTCAGGGTCAGGTATTTCAACCCGACGTTCGTGAGAAAACCCAGGCGGTTCCGGATTTCAGCGACGATGCTTTCGGCAATGGCTCGATGCTTGTCCGAAAGGGCCAGCCCGCCTATGAATTCGTAGGCCTGGTCGATGGGCAGGGCTGAAAACTCCGGGAGGTTGAGGCCACCGACCTTCACTGACCGTCCGACCGGATTCAGCCGTGTGCCCCGGCACTGGGGGCAGGGCCTGAAGCTGATGTACCGGCGGACGTCCTCCCGGGCACGGGATGCGGCCCCGTCGCCGAGACGGTCCCTCAAACCGGGGATGATCCCTTCGTATACCTTTTTATAGGTGATTTTCTTTCCGTCCCGGTCAAAATAGAAGGGGACCTCCTCACCGCCGGAACCATACATGATGACGGTTTTGAAGCTGTCGGGCAACGCTTTGTACGGGGTGTTCATGTCCACGCCGTAATAACGGGTCAGGGCGTCGAGAAATTCAAAAAACTGCATGGATTCCCGATTGGCCCAGGGGGCGACGGCACCCTCGCGCAGCGATAATTCCGGGTTGGGAACGATCAGGTCCGGATCGAAGTCCGTGGTGGTTCCAAGGCCTTCACAGGCCGGGCAGGCGCCCTGGTGTGAGTTGAACGAAAAATTGGCGGGACTGAGGTCCGGATAGCTTACGTTGCAGTCGACGCAGGCCGCCTGTTCGGAAAAGAACCATTCCTGATCCTTCCGGGCGGGATCATCGGACAGAATCAGGACGACGGCCCGGCCCCGGGATTGGGCCAGGGCCAGTTCCAGGGAGTCGGCAAGGCGGTTCCGGATGGTCGGTTTGGCCACCAGCCGGTCGATGACAACGTCCACAGAATCACCAACGAGGGAGGCCGGATCGCCGATCTCGTCGATGTCGATGATTTTCTCACGGTGGCGCAGACGGGTGAACCCGTTTTTTTTGAGCGCCCGGAACCGTTTTTCAGGGGGCTGGTCATCCGAGTCCGTGATCGGAGAAAGAATGAGCAGGCGGGTGCCTTCCGGCAGTCCCATGACCTGATCAATGATCTGATCCAGCGATTGGGACAAAATTTCCCGGCCGCACAGATGACAGTGGGGGATGCCGATGCGGGCATAAAGAAGACGAAGATAATCGTGGATTTCGGTAACGGTCCCCACCGTGGATCGGGGGTTGTGGCTGACGGACTTCTGCTCGATGGCGATGGCCGGCGAAAGGCCGTCAATGGTGTCCACATCGGGTTTTTCCATGCGTCCCAGAAACTGGCGGGCATAGGTGGACAACGATTCGACATATCGTCTCCGGCCTTCGGCGTACAGGGTGTCAAAGGCCAGCGAGGATTTACCCGATCCCGACAGGCCGGTGATGACCACCAGCCTGTTCCGGGGGAAGCTTAGATCGATGTTTTTGAGATTGTGCTGCCGTGCGCCACGGATCACAATGGTGTCGCTGGTTGTCATGTGTCTTTCCGGTTGAGGGCCTGACGGACCGACAGTTTGACGGCTGCAACCAGACTGCCGGGATCCGCCTGTCCGGTTCCGGCGATGTCGTAGGCCGTGCCGTGATCCACGGAGGTCCGGATGATGGGCAGGCCCAGGGTGGTGTTGACCCCGTCTTTGAAGTGAATCATTTTAAAGGGAATCAGGCCCTGGTCGTGGTACATGCAGACCACCACATCGTAACGCCCGTCAACGGCATGATAAAACAGTGTGTCCGGCGGCAGGGGATCGGTGACATCGAAGCCCTCGGCCCGGGCCATGGAAACGGCCGGAGCGATCACGTCCTGTTCTTCGGAGCCGAACAGGCCGTCCTCCCCGGCATGGGGATTGAGTGCGGCCACGGCGATGCGGGGGTGATCGATGCCGAAACGGTTTTTCAGCGCCTGACCGGTGACCCGGATGGTTGAAAGAATCGTGTCGGGGCTCAGGGCGGCAGGGACGTCGGCCAGGGCCGTGTGGATGGTGACCAGCACGACCGAAAGGCGCGATCCGGCCATCATCATGACAAAATCCCGTGAGCCGGTCCGGGCGGCGATCAGTTCGGTGTGGCCGTGAAAGGCCGATCCCGATTGTTTCATCGATACCTTGTGGATGGGGCAGGTGACCATGGCCGCGATGTCTCCCGCATAGGCCAGGTCGGCGGCTTCTTCGATGTACCGGACCATGGCCCTGCCGCTTTCCCCGGTGGGTTTTCCCGGTGCCAGCGTCGAGGGGTCAAGATCCGAAAGGGGCAGCACCTCCACGGTTCCCGGCAGGAACCGGGCCTCGTTTACCCGCAAGACCGGTAGAATGGTCAGGCCGGTGCCCAAAAGGGCCTCAGCGGCCTCAAGGATCCGGAGATCCCCAAGGACCAGGGGGCGACAGCAGGCCCGGACATCTTGCCGGGCCAGGGCTTTGAGCAGGATTTCAGGGCCGATTCCAACGGGATCACCCATGGTGATACCGATGATCGGAAGAGGATCTTTCATGGTCACGTCCTTGCGTTTGTGATTGGGTTGTTTCTGAGGAGTTATAAATGATCGGATCACCGCAGGCAAGGGTTTAAAACAGCCGTCCTGAAAAGAGAAATTTTGGAAAAAAGGGGTTGACAACCCCCGAAGCCGGGGCGGAGTAGGGGGGGCATGAACGGGTCGAAATGCCGGTCGTGGATTTAGAAAATAGAAGGTAATTAAAGAAAATCAAAGAATTTTCGAGTTTATCATTACAGGGAACATCCCAGGCAATCCCGTGAATCTCCTTAAAAACACTTGTGATAATTCATGCGTGAAAATAGGTTGTATTTCGAAAAGGTTGAACGTGTGAATTTAAAAATATTTTTTAAAAACAATATGTTGCGCTTTGATTAATGTTCCTCTCGGGGCGCGCAAAAAATTCAGATCTTCCGGCTTGACTGAAAAATAGCTTTGTCCTAAAACGATTCTCACATTGTTCAGGGCACAATAGCCATTTATTTTCAGGCCCTGAAATCCTGAATAAACCTCAGAGTTTCGACATATTAAAGAATAATATCATTATTATTTTATTGATGATGTGTGTCGTCTTTTTTTTGGATGAAGGTGTATCGTTATGAAATCTGTCTGGGCTGAAGTGAAAACATCGATCAAAGAGCAGATTCCAGGCCACAGCTTCAGGATGTGGATTGAACCCATTCAGTTTATCCGGGGTGAAGAGTCGACCTTTATTCTGGGTTGCCCCAGTTATTTTTCAAAAAAAAGGGTTGAAAACCAATACAGCACTCTCATTGAAGATGCCCTGAGGCGGTTGACCGGCAGTGACAGCCGCCTGATCATCGAAGTCAGTGCCGGTCCTTCGGGCTCTGAGACAGCGGAAAAGCATTCCGAGGTCCTGTCGGTCAAGCCCCGGCCCCGTCAGATGCTTCTGCCCAGCGTCGGCCAGCCGGTGATGCACAGCGGCCGGATGCTTCGTGAAAATTATACCTTTGACGAATTCGTCGTGGGACGGAACAACGATTTTGCCTATTCGGCGGCCCTTTCCCTGGCCATGTCCGATCAGGCCGCCGGCAATTCCCTGTTTCTGATGTCCGGAACGGGCATGGGAAAAAGCCATCTGTCCCAGGCCATCGGTCATTACATCATTCGGAAAAAGCCCGCCCAGCGCGTCTATTATATCACGGCGGAGGATTTCACCAACGAGATGATCGGGTCCATCCGAAACAAAACCGCCGAGCAGTTCAAGGAAAAATACCGCAATCACTGTGATGTCCTTCTGCTCGAAGATATTCATTTTCTGACCGGTAAGGAACACACCCAGGTCGAACTGGCCATGACCCTGGATCACCTGTCCGAATCGGGCAAGAAAATCATGTTCAGCAGCTGTCATCTCCCCTCGGATATTCCCAAGATGAACGATCAGCTCAAATCCCGGTTCGCATCCAGCCTGATCTCCAATATCGACGCACCGGATTTTTCTACCCGCCTCAAGATTCTCAAGCGCAAGGCCAAACGGGCCGCCTGCCAGGTGCCCGATCACATTCTCGAATACCTGGCCGGCGAATTGACCGAGGACATTCGTCAGCTGGAAAGCGGTCTGGTGGGGGTGATCACCAAATCATCCCTTCTTGGGGTCCCCATCGATTATGAACTGGCGGAGAGCGTGGTCAGAAATATTGCGGCCCGCAAAAAAGCGATCACCATTGATCTGATCAAGAATACGGTGTCCCGGGAATACGGCATTTCGGTCAATGAAATGGTGTCCAAGTCCCGACGACAGGCCGTGGTCCGGCCCAGGCAGGTGGCCATGTACCTGGCCCGGCGATACACGGACCAGACCCTCCAGGCCATCGGACGAAGCTTCAACCGGTATCATGCCACCGCCATGCATGCGGTGGGATGCATTGAAAAGAGTATGAAAGAGGAAACGGCCGTTAAAAAACATATCGAATACATCGCAAAAAAGCTGGAAGCCGGAATGATAAAATAGTAAACTATGTCCATGGATTGAACTGCTGTTGTTGTATACAGGAGTGTTGATGTCATGAATGAGAAACTGGCTTTATGTAATCGGAAGACCTCGGAAAGCTTCGAACATGCGTTAAAGGGTCTTGATCGGGCAAGTGAGATCGCCGTGAAGCTGGGCGTTTTCCCCGGCGAGGTGGATCGGCTGAAAGAGCAGGAACTCAAGGAACTACGCCGGCATTTCTTGAAACGCTGACCGGATCGCATCACGGATCTCTGATTGTCCGTTCACTTTGTCTTTTCTTTTCAAACACCTGGACCCATCGACTGATCGCTGAGAAACCCTTACGGACGTTCAGGACACCTGCGGACGATCATGCGCCTATCCAATCAGATTTATAAGGAACTGAGGGCCATCACGGGCCCAGACCGCTGTCTTCGCGACGCGGAAGACCTCGCCTGCTACGCCTACGACGCCATTACACGGAATGCCCTTCCCGATGTGGTGATGTTTCCGGACAACGCCCGGGAAATCTCCGCCATCCTGGCCCTGGCTGACCGGGAGCGGATTCCGGTTACTCCCCGGGGTAACGGTACCGGAACCACGGGCGGTTCCTTGCCGGTAAACGGCGGCATCGTTCTGGTCATGACCCGGATGAACCGGATTATTGAGATTGATCGGGATAACTTCGTGGCGAGGGTGGAGCCCGGGGTGATCACCGGGGATTTCCACAAGGCCGTGGAGGCCCAGGGGCTGTTTTATCCCCCGGACCCGTCGAGCGCCATGTTTTCGACTCTGGGAGGGAATCTGGCCGAGTGCGCCGGTGGTCCCCGGGCCGTCAAATACGGTGTGACCCGCGATTATGTCCTGGGGCTTTCTGCGGTCCTTCCCGGAGGGGAGATCATCAAGACCGGGGTAAAAACCGCCAAAGGGGTGGTGGGATACGATCTGACCCGGCTGATCGTCGGTTCGGAAGGTACCCTGGCCGTGATCACGGAGATGACGATCCGTCTGCTGCCCCTGCCCGAGGCGGTCAGGACCATGTCCGTGTTTTTCGACAGCATGGACACGGCCGCCGAGACGGTCAGCGCCGTCATCCGCAGCGGCATCGTTCCCCGTACCGTGGAATACCTGGACCGGGCCTCCATCGACTGCGCCCGGAGCTATGCCTCCCTCGACCTTCCCGAGGACATTCAGGCCCTGTTGATCATCGAAACCGACGGGCGTCGTGAGGCGGCGGATCATGATATCCGAACCCTGGCCGATCTCTGCCGGGCCCGGGGGGCCATCGGCCTGCGGACCGCCGAGTCGGAGCAGGACAAGGAACGTCTCTGGTCGGCCAGGAAGGCCGTGTCCCCGGCCCTTTACATGTATGGCCCGGATAAGATCAACGAGGATATCGTGGTGCCCCGGAGCCGGATTCCCGATATGGTCAGACGCATCGAGGCGATACGGCAGGAATGCAATCTGACCATGGTCAGCTTCGGACATGCCGGGGACGGGAATATCCACGTGAACATCATGCTCGATAAAACCCGTGCAGACGATGCGGCCCGGGCGAAACGCGCCGTTGACCGGATCTTCGATGACACCCTGGCCCTGGGCGGGACCCTGTCCGGAGAGCATGGGGTGGGTATTACGAAAGCGCCCTATATCGCCAAGGAAATCGGTCCGGTGGAAATGGATTTGATGAGGAGGATCAAGAAGGCATTCGATCCGAACAACATCCTCAATCCGGGTAAGATGTTCGATTGAGGCCGCGCTGCGTCGAAACGAACGCTGCGGTTACTGGATGCGCGCGGGAATCAGTTCCGAGGCCATCATTTCTTCGAAAATTTCCATACGCGTGTTCTGATTCTTTTCGATGATGCATCGCAGGCAGAGGATGCAGTGCAATTTGCAAATGGGATCGGTCATATCGAAATTGCCGAAACAATTCAAATAGGTATCCGTAATCAGTTCGTCAAGTTTATTTGTCATGGCATCAGAGCTTCAAAAGTGAAAGCATATCCTCGTGAATGTTACCGTTCGTTGCAAGTATCTGTTTCATCGCAAGGTCAAAGGGTCGGCCTGAAAAATCGGTAACCCTGGCCCCGGCTTCCCGGCAGATCAGAAGTCCGGCCGCCGTGTCCCAGGGATTGAGATTCTGTTCCCAGAATCCGTCAAACCGACCGCATGCCGTGTAGCAGAGATCCAGAGCGGCAGAGCCCAGTCGTCTCACGCCTTGAACCGCTTTGAGGCATCGGGCGAACCGGGGCAGGACCTCGTCGACGATATCATTGAAATTGTAGGGGAAACCGGTTACGAGCAAGCACTCCGAAAGGGATTGCCGTGTCGTTACCGACACCTTTTTCCCATTTAAAAAAGCCCCTTCCCCGAGGGCGGCTGAGAAAAGTTCACCCGAAACAGGGTTATGAACAATGCCCACCTTGACCACGCCGTCGTGTTCAAACGCGATGGATGAGGTGAACAGCGGCAGTTCGTGGGCGAAGTTGGTTGTTCCGTCCAGAGGGTCGATGATCCACCGGCAACGGGGGTCATCTACGATAAGACCCCGTTCTTCAGCCAGAATGGAATGACGTGGGAAGCAGGACCGGATGATGCTGATGATGGCCTTTTCAGACTGGGTGTCCGCTTCGGTCACCAGGTCGATGCGGCCTTTTTTGGCAATCGAAGAAATATTCCCATATCGGGAACGAAGAATTCGTCCGCTTTCATGTGTGGCAGCCAGGGCCACCTGTTTGATCCGTTCCAAGTCCATTGGGGCTCTTTTATAATTTTTCCAGGCGGGAGTCAATACAATAATCCGGGGAGGTTTCAGGGCTCCGGCTGAATCACCAACGGTTCCACGGTTTTTTCCAGCTCACGGAGCAGGGGAAGAAGGCTTGCCCGGTCCTGGGCGCAGACGGCGAATCCCCGGTATTTTAAGGCCAGGTTTTCCGACATCTGTCGGGGGACACGATCCGATTTGTTGAGCACATTGACCGTGGGAATCCGATCGAGCTTGAGTTCGCCTAAAATGGCGTTGACGGAATGGATCTGTTCTTCAAACCGGGGGTTGCTGATATCGATCACATGAAGAAGGATATCCGCATTTTCCAGTTCCTCCAGGGTCGCACGGAAGGAAACCATCAGTTCTTTGGGCAGATTGCGGATAAAACCCACGGTGTCGGTGATGATCACCTCCACATCCGCGGGGAAACGCAATCGTCTGCTGGACGGATCCAGCGTGGCGAAAAGCTGGTCTTCGGCCAGAACCCGGCTTTGGGTGAGGGTGTTTAAGAGGGTGGATTTCCCCGCGTTGGTATAGCCGACGATGGAGATCACCGGAACCCCCTTTTTTTTCCGCATGGATTTCTGGAGGCCCCGCTGTTTTTTGACCTGTTCCAGGGCCTTCTGGAGGGCATTGATCCGGTCATGCACCCGGCGCCGGTTGAGTTCAAGCTTGGTTTCACCGGGGCCCCTGCCGCCGATCCCCCCGGTCAGGCGGGACATGGCCGTGTTCTGGGTGACCAGCCGGGGCAGCAGGTATTTGAGCTGGGCCAGCTCGACCTGGAGCTTGCCTTCCCGGGTCTGGGCCCTTCGGGCGAAGATATCGAGAATCATCTGGGTCCGGTCAATGACCTTGATCTCCACCTGGTTGGTGATCGACCGGATCTGGGAGGGGTTGAGTTCCTGGTCGAAAATCAGGATAGTGGCGCCTTTCTGCATGGCCAGAATGGTCAGTTCGGACAGCTTGCCCTGGCCCAGAAGGTACCGGGGGTCGGGTTTATGGCGAAGTTGCAACACGGTATCGAGAACACGGATATCGCTTGAACGGGCCAGTTCCTTGAGCTCATCCAGGGAGTCCAGAGCATCGGCCCGGGTCTCGGTGCTGACGCTGACCAGAATGGCCCGTTCCTGGCCCTTTTCCGCATCGTAGAGCCCTTCGTTTCGGGCCAGGGCGGCTTCGGTGGTTCGAATGATCCGGTCGCAGTCGACCATCAGGCCGCCGGGGTAGACCGGAGGCTCGATGATGCAGGGATCGCCGTCGGTTTCGGGGCGGACATGGGCCCAGTGGATGATGTGGGGGTTCCCGTCCCGCCCCAGGGTCACGGCGGCCATCAGATCGAAGCGCAACAGGGACAAATCCGTGATGTCGTCCCGGGACAGTGCCTCATCGGCGGTCAGGTGGGTATGGATGTATTTCAGGCCTAAAAGACGCCCCGGAACCACCCGATGGTCTGCAAGGGGAGGGATCACGATCTGGTGGGCGTCCCCGACGATCACGTAGAGAATTTTTCCTGCCCGATTGATCAGAAGGCCGATCTGACGCTGGATGTCGAAGGACAGCCGGGCCATTTCATGGCAGAGTTCGGAGCTGACGATGAAGGCGGAAGGCTCCTTGCGTCGGTAGAGATTGTCCAGTCTGCGTTTCTGGTCGGCTTTCAGGCCGTCGGTGTTACCGAAGATGGTTTTCATGGAGCCGATCACCCGAAATGGTCATATTCTCCGATCACCGCGTTTTCAAAGCGGGTGTACTTGCCGATAAAGGTCAGCATGGCCTTGCCCGTTGCGCCGTTCCGGTTTTTGGCAACGATCAGTTCGGCCTTGCCCTTGTTGGGGTTGTTTTCGTCCTTGTTGTACACCTCATCCCGATAAATGAAGGCGATGATGTCGGCGTCCTGTTCGATGGCGCCGGACTCACGCAAATCGGACATCAGGGGGCGTTTGTCGGCCCGCTGTTCGAGCATGCGGTTGAGCTGGGACAGGGCGATGACGGGTATGTTCAGCTCTTTGGCCAGCGATTTCAGGGACCGTGAAATTTCAGCGATCTCAAGATCCCGCCGGTCTCCCATGCTGGGGCCTTTCATCAACTGAAGATAATCGATGATGATCAGGGCCAGGTCCTTGTCGAGTTTGAGTTTTCGGGCCTTGGCCCGGATTTCCATGGCCGTGATGTTGGGCGTGTCGTCGATGTAGATGGGGGCTGCGGAGATCACATCGGCAGCCTGAATGACCTGGTGCCAGTCGTCGCCTTCGATCATGCCGGTTTTCAGCCTGTCCGAATTCACCCTTGCCTCGGCCGTCAAAAGACGCATGGACAACTGATCCTTGGACATTTCCAGGGAAAAGACAGCCACCAGTTTTTTCTGGTCGATGGCCACGTTGCGGGCCATGTTCAGGGCGAAGGCCGTTTTTCCCATGCTGGGCCGGGCCGCCAGGATGATCAGATCCGAGTTCTGAAGACCCGAGGTCAGGTCGTCGAACTGGCGGTAGCCCGTCGGGATGCCGGAGTATTCGCTGTTGTTGTTCTGGCGTTCTTCAAGGGTGTTGATGTTCTGGTTGATCAGTTCGCCGACATGGGAAAACGACGGTTTGAGCTTGTTGTCGGCCACGTTGAAAATGGCGTTCTGGGCAAAGTCAATGGTGTCGGCCACATCGCCCCGTTCTTCGTAGCAGCGGTGGATGATTTCCGAGGATTTTTCGATCAGGCGCCTGAGCGACGCTTTGTCGTGGATGATCCGGGCATGGTATTCGGCGTTGACGGTGATGGGCACCGAGTCCATCAGCCTGGCCAGATAGGCCGCGCCACCTGTTTCCTCGAGCTTGCCCGATTCTCTCAGCTGATTGACCAGGGTGACCAGATCCACCGGTTCGCCCTTGGAAAAAAGCTCGCCCATGGATTTGAAAATCAGTTGATGGGACGGCTTGTAAAAATCCTGGGGTTTCAGGATGTCGGCGACATCGTTCAGGGTGTCGTTGTCCAGGAGAATGGCGCTCAGGATGGACTCTTCCGCCTCGATGCTGTGGGGGGGAAGCTTAGTCTGGGCCTGATCCTGGATTTTTTGAATCGGGGTGGCTTGCATGTGTGGAAAATAGTCGGAGGCCGTTTAAAAATCAAGACAATTCTTATGAACGACCCAAGGAAAAAAACAAGGCCCCCGGCACGTACGATACGGCAGTCTGCAGTGTGTGGTTCGAAAAAAAATCATGGCCCCCGCCCGGAGTCCGGTGGGGGCCATGGAGCCTGAGACGGGCCTATTCTTCGGACGCGCTCTTTTCACCCATGACGGTGACGGTGATTTCAGGTTCGACGCTTTTGTAAAGACGGATCGGAACCTTGTATTCGCCGACTTCCTTGATGGGGTCCGCCAGGAGGATCATGCGTTTTTCCACGATGATGTCCTGGGCGCGGAGGGCCTCGAGAATGTCGTTGATGGTGATGGAACCATACAGACGGCCTTCGTTGCTGACCTTTGCACTGAGGGTACAGGCAATGGTTTCAACTTTTTTGGCCATTTCTTCAGCAGCTTCCCGCTCCTTGGCGATCTGGAGTTCGAAGCGCGCCTTCTGCTGTTCGATCATTTTCTTGTTCTGGGGTGTCGCAAGGACGGCTTTCCCCTGGGGAAGAAGATAGTTACGGGCGTAACCGTCTTTCACCGTGGCTTCAGTTCCGATGATACCGATGGTATCGATCGTTTCTGTTAAGATGACTTGTGTTGGCATGTTAACCTCCGTTAAAGGATACCCTTTACGTTTGATTCAGTCCGGACAAGAGGCGAAGGCGTCTTTTTTCCGGACATGGAATTTATCTATTCATCCCTGTCGCCGGTTTTTTTGAAGCTTCGGGTCCTGAAATCCGCCCACATGTCGAAGAAACCGACACCCGTGATCAGCAGATTCACCGGAAACTGGAAAAAAACCAGCCAGTATAGCAATGCGCGCAAGCCCATGGGAAGATTCGTCTTCTTCACGAAAAAAGCGACGATGGCGATTCCCTGGAAAAAATAGATCGGCGACATAACGCTGATCAGGTTCATGCTCAGGAGAAACACGGGCTCGGACGGGACGATCAGGCCGGTAAATCCGGCGATCACGGCCCAGACCAGAGGTTCCGGAGCCTTCCACAGGTCCAGCGAACCGAAGTTCGGGACGGGCAGACGGTTGCGCCTGAGCAGGGGCATGGCCAGAATCAGGTTCAGCCAGGCAAAGAAAAGCAGCGAGGCTAAAATGATTCCGGGCAGCATGCAGGTGATCATATGCACGAGCGTTGCAGGCGCCGCCTCGATGAGTCCGGCTTCCTGAAGGGTATTCAGAAAACCGGTCATCTGGGTGAGGGCCAGATCGTAGATCCCTGTGTGCGTCACATTGCTGTAAAAGATCAAAGCAAAACAGCCTGACAAAAAAACCGTGATGCTCGAAAACACCAGCGTGGTTTCAATCCTGAGGCCTCGTTCAATACATTCGCTCAGCAAAAAACCCAGCAGCATCCATCCGGAAAAGATCAGGAGCCCGGATGAGGCCCCTCTGCTGATCGCGGCCAGCAGCAGGATGACGACGGCAGGAATGATCAGGCTGTTTTTCCTGCCGAGTTTGATCCTGTAAAAGAGCAGGGGCAAGGGGACCAGCCATGCGGTGATCGACCCGAGAATCAGAAGCTGGGTGATGACGATGCCTGCCAGAACGTCTCTGGTGATCGGGTGTTGCTTGACGGCATGCACGGCGTGCGCCTCCTTTTCAGGCCCGCCCGGATCAGGCTTCGAAGTTGCCTACGTACGGCAGAAGGGCGATGGTCCGTGCCCGTTTGATGGCCGTGGTCAGGCTTCTCTGATGCTTGGCGCAGGTTCCCGTGATGCGTCTCGGAATGATCTTTCCCCGCTCGGAGATGAAATATTTCAGCGTTCGGACATCCTTGTAGTTGATTTCCATGGTGCTGTCCGCGCAGAACTTGCAAACTTTACGTCGATGAAAGGTGCGTTTGGCTCGGCCTCTTCTGGGCCCGCCGCTCTTGCTCCCGGTTTTTCCGTAGGCCATTAGTTGTCCTCCTCATTGCTGTCGTCATCGGTATCGTCGGTGGTGTCGTCATCAGCGTCGCTCTGTTCGCTCTGGGCGGCGCGGGATGCTTCTTCCGCGGCTTTTTTGGCCCGGCTTTCTTCAAGCTCGACCTTGATCTTTTCCGGATCGGCGTTGTCCTGGAGAATGATGGTCATGTATTTGAGGAACTTGTCGTCGATGCGACAGTTACGCTCAAGCTCAGCCACCAGCTCGCCGGTGCCGCAGAAATCGAAACGCAGGTAATGGCCGCGGGTCTTTTTTCTGATTTCATAGGCCAGACGCTTGCTGCCCCAGTCTTCCGACTCGATGAGGGCCCCTTTCATCTGGTTGATCAGATCGAGAATTTTGTCAAAACGCTGCTTGCGCTCGGGTTCCGACAGATCCGGATCAACAATGACAATTGTTTCATACCTTCTCATGGTACCTCCTTCTGGATGTAAAGCCCCCGGTCACGTGTCGCCGGGAGCAAGGAAATAAAAAAACTAAAAAAACCATTTCTGATATCATTAATGATTATAAGGTGTCAAGGAGACTCTTCGTTTTTTGCCTGCGCCAGGCCCATGGATTATAATAAGGTAGCGCAGAATCGTTTTTTCCGATCCGGCCGGCCTCAGCATCGGTGAAAATAAGGATTGACAAGTCGTAAAAAAACAGGGATAAGTTTAAAAACTGACATGTCAGTCTATTTTCATCCGGGTCATGTCGCCCTCTGCACGGCAGGGGTGTTTCCATATCTCAATCTCAGGAGGAAAAAATGTTTGGTTTTTCCATGTCGAAAGAACAGAAGATGGTCAGCAAGGAAGTTGCAAAGCTCGTCAAGGGGCTTGTCATCGATAGCGCACATGAAATGGACGAAAGCGGAACCATTCCGGCCGATGCCGTTCAGAAGGCCTGGGGCCTCGGGGCGTCGGTATCCATGGTCCCCGAAGCATACGGGGGATACGGGATGGAGGATTCGCCCGTGGATACCACCATTATTCTCGAGGAACTGGCCTATGGGGACATGGCCTTCGCCGTGGCGGCCCTGTCGCCGTCTCTGTTCATCAACCCCCTGGTTACCATGGGAACCGAAGATCAGCAGAAGACCTATCTCCCCCTCTATTGCAAAGAGACCTTTTCGGCCTGCACCCTGGCCCTTAACGAGCCCCATTTCGGCGCCGATGTCATGGCTCTGAAAACCACGGCCAAAAAGAGCGGGGACGCTTATGTGCTGAGCGGCGCCAAATGTTTCGTGCCCATGGCGGACACCGCCGGCCACATGCTGGTGGCCGCGTCCCTGGACGGTCAGAACAACCTGTTCATCGTCGCACGCGACAATCCCGGTTTGACCGTCAGCGACCGTGAGAAGAACCTGGGCTGCTATGCCCTGCCCACTTTCGAAGTGACGCTCACCGACTGCACGGTGCCTGCTTCGGATCGACTGGGAGGCGAGGCCGGCTGTGATTACGCCCGGTTCATCCAGAAAACCCGGGTGGCCATGGCGGCCATGGCGGCGGGCATTGCCAGGGCGTCTTATGAATTTGCCAAAGGCTATGCCAAGGAACGGGTGCAGTTCGGCGAACCCATCGCCCATCGTCAATCCATTGCCTTCATGCTGGCCGAGATGGCCTATGAGGTGGATTCCATCCGGCTGATGGCCCAGAGGGCCGCCTCCGAACTGGCGGCAGGCAAGGATGTGGCCCGGTCCTCCTACCTGGCCAAACTGTATGCCGGAGAGATGGCCATGAAGGTGACCGATTTCGGGGTTCAGGTCATGGGCGGCCACGGCTATATCCGGGAGTACCCCGTGGAACGGTATTACCGGAACGCCCGGGGAATCAGCATCCTCGAAGGCATGGCCATTGTCTGATCAGCGTTTTTGCGCTGAACCGGGGTTTTACATTTTACTCATGACACGCACGAAACAAGGAGTTTGATATGATCAAGATCGATACCCCTGAAAAAATAGAAAAGATGAAAACAGGCCTGAACAACCTCGCCAAGGGGATGATCCGGCCCATTGCCCGCAAGTACGACGAGGCCGAACACGAGTACCCCAAAGAACTGGACGTGTTCCGCTCCATGCCGATCATGGGCAAGAAACCCAAGAAAAACGGCAACGAGCCTGCCAAGGGTAAAACGGCCGACGCCGGTGAGTTCAAGGTCGGCCAGAACCTTGGGACCGTGGTCTCGGTGGAGGAAATGTGCTGGGGCGATGCGGCCATGCTTTTGTCCCTGCCCAATGCCGGACTGGGCAATGCGGCCATCGCCGCCGTGGCCACCGAGGAACAGCTGGAACGGTTCGGCGGCAAATGGGCGTCCATGGCCATCACGGAACCGGCGTCGGGCTCGGATTCCGGGTCCATCCAGGCCTCGGCCGAACTCGATGGCGACGAATGGGTGTTAAACGGAGAAAAGATTTTCGTCACCTGCGCGGACCGCTGCGACGTGGCCGTGGTCTGGGCCCGGGTCAAGGGCGTCGAAGGCTCCTCGGCCATCAAATCCTTTATCGTCGAAAAGGGTACACCGGGATTTAAACTCGAACATCTCGAGCACAAGCTGGGTATTCGGGGCTCGGACACCGGCACCTTCGTCCTGAACAACTGCAGGATTCCCAAAAGCAACCTTCTGGGCGGCGATTCGGACAAAAAGAAGAAAACCGAAGGGTTCAAAGGGGTCATGAAAACCTTTGACAACACCCGCCCGATGGTGGCCGCCATGGCCATCGGCGTGGCCCGGGCCGCCATCGATTTTACCCGGGAAAAAATGGAGGAAGCGGGCATTGCCATCGATTATACCGAAAACCCCAACAACGTCAGCGCCGTGGTCCGGGACTTCTACATGATGGAGGCCAACCTGGAAGCCATGCGCCTTCTGACCTGGCGGGCGGCCTGGATGGCGGACAACGAGGAGGAAAACACCCTGGAAGCCTCCATGTCCAAGGCCAAGGCCGGGCGCTACGGTACCCTGATCACCCAGAAGTGCTGTGAACTGCTCGGTCCCATGGGGTATTCCCGCAAATACCTGGCTGAAAAATGGATGCGGGACAGCAAGATCATGGACATCTTCGAAGGCACCGGTCAGATCCAGCATCTGATCATCGCCCGCAATATCCTGAAGTTGACGCGTAACGAACTGAAATAAACGGTTTAGGCGGTCCTGTGTGTGAAACTGATGCAGAGGGGGGCAGAAGTAAGGCCCCGCTCTGCATCAGGCCGTCCGGGCCGGAGCCGCATGGGCAAACTGCCGGAGGGCCATTTCACGGATCAGTTTCTTGTTGAGTTTCTGGACCTCGGTCAGCGGCATCTGATCGATGATCATCACCGCTCTTGGAATCGCATAACGCGCCACCCGGGTCGACAGAAAGACGATGAAATCGTCGGCGGTGATGCGGTCCTTGAATTCGGCCTTGGGCTGGACATAGATCACCACCCGCTCGCTGCCTTCGCGCTCGGCGTCGGGGACGCCCACCGTGGCCGCATGCTCGATGGCCGGATGGCCGTAGAGAATGTCATCGATTTCCCGGGAGTAGACCTTGTAGCCCGATACATTGATCATGTCCTTGGTCCGGTCGACGATGGTGAAATAGCCCCGCTCGTCGATGCTGACCACATCACCGGTACGGACATAGCCTTCCTCGTCGAGGCCGCTGCCCGCATTCGGCCAGTAGCCCAGCATGCGCTGGGGCCCCTTGAGGCAGAGCTCGCCCACCATGCCCGATGTGATGGTTTCGTTCACGCCCAGCACCTCGCCGGTTTTGACGTCCAGGAGCTTGACCTCGGTATCGGGAAAGGGAAATCCCGAGGTTCCCCGTTTCTCCGGGGTTTTCCCTCGGACGGCCTTTCGGCTGGACAAAAAGAGAATCAGGGCGATGCCTTTGCAGAACAGATACCCGACGGTCCGGGGGCCCAGAAGGCGCAGAAAACGGTTGATCACGAAGGCCACGCCGGGAATGCCGTAATTGAAACTCATGATCCGCTGGGGAATGCGTCCGCCGGCGATGCGGAGCAAAAGCGACGGGTTCAGGTGGGTGCAGGGAGACATCTCGGAGAGGCCGTACCCTTCCATGATGGCGCCCCCGGATTTTTTTTCGAAATCCTTCTGGGTGCTGGGCGGCAACGGTGCGGACCCGGACACGCCAAGCATGGCATGGCCTTTGAGCTCTTCCCGGGACAACTGCATGAACTGGGCGGGCACGCCGATCTGCATCAGGGGCCTGTAGCGTTTGATCATCCGGACCATGGCGGCGGTGTCCCGGGCATCGGGAATGAGGATCATGTCAAAGCCCTGCATGGTCATGGAATGCATCACCACATGGCCGTAGGAATGGAAAAAGGGCAGGCCCAGCAGCACGGACACGGCGCCGCCCAGGAGGTTTTTCGAATTGCCGAAGGCCCAGCTGCTCTGGATGGTGTTGGCATAGATGTTCCGGTGACTGAGCATGCACCCTTTGGGCAGGCCGGTGGTGCCGCCGGTGAACAGCAACAGTTCCAGGTCTTCGTCCGTGTTGAACTTTACGGCGGGCGGGCAGGGCTCGTGGCGGTCGATCAAATTCGTCATCCAGACCGCGCCCCGGAGACGGAGAGGCTCATGGGTTTCGGGCGGTGCATCCGAATAGTCCATCAGGTCGGTGACGACGATGTGGGGGATATCGCAGTTCTCGACGATCGGTGCGATGGTGTCAAGACCGGTATCCAGTAAAATCAGGGCCTTGGGCGCGCTTTCCTTGAATTTGTGGGACAACGACGGGGTGGGCTCCAGGGAGCTGCACGGCACATGGACCAGCCCCGCCTTGGAAATCGCATAGTCCGCGATCACGAACTGAATCGACGTGGGCAGAAGGGTGGCGACCCGGTCGTTTTTGACGAGCCCCATGGCGGCGAAGGCCGTAGCCAGCCTGTCTGCGTGATCCTTGATCTTTGGGTAGGTCATCCTGATATTGTACTGGATCGCCCCGGTTTTTTTGTACCGGGCCGCCGCACGGTCCAGGATGTCGAACACGGGTTTGTCCGGATAGGGTCGAAATGTCTTGGGGATTCCGAAAACCTTGTATTCACTTCGCCATGGAACGGTCATTTCCTTGCTGCTGAACATGGGTTCACCTCCGGAAAAAAGTGTTGATGGAAAGTGTGTCTGTGATCGGGGTCGCTTGAGCCGGTGAGTCGATACCTTCCTTTTTACATGGGAAGGCCGAGGAAATCAATAGGTTGACCGAAAAAATGTACAACAGTTAAAAAAATATGGTTGTCACGGATCGTAAGTTATTTCGGTTGGATTGATGAACGTGTCGGGATATTGTCAGCCGGAATGTCGGAATATAAAGGTAACATTGCGTATTTGACCGGGGCGTCGGGCCGTTTTGCCCTGACAGGTCGGGAAAGATCGGGTTGATTTATCGACTGAAACGGGATAATTACACAGGCAGTCGGAACGCCGGAGGGCCTTGCCTTTCGGCATAGCATGCGGCAGGGGGGGAGACGTGAAAGCCGAAGACAGAAAAGCCATGATACTGATGTACTCCAAACAGCTGTTTTCGGAGTTCGGGTATCATAAAACCCAGATATCGGACATCATATCCCGTGCGAAAATCGCCCGGGGCACCGTTTACCAGTATTTCAAGAGCAAGGACGACCTGTTCATCACCCTGCTTGAGGACTATTTCACCAAATGGCGTGAACTTTTAGGCAAACGGGACTATGAACTTGATTTTACCTCGATCACGGCCGAAGCGTTTCTGAAACACCGCATCACGACCACCCTCAGGTTTTTTGCCGATGACCCCGAACTGTGCAACATCGTCCTTCGGATGGGGGTGGGGCTTCACGAAGACATCGAGCGGGTCATCCAGCGTCTTGAGAGAGATATTCTGAGCATCATCACCGACGAGCTTCGATTCGGCCAGAAAACCCGGAATGTGCCCCAAACGCTGGACACGGATCTGGTGGCCAACCTTCTGGCCGGGGCGGTGCTGCGAACGGCGTTGTTCTACTTTGTCCAGGAACGGGATAAATTCGTTGGTAAAACCGTGGATGATCTGGCCGACGGCATCACCCGATTCTTTGCGCCCGGTCTGTTTCGGAAAGAGGGAGACGGCTGAGCTTTCGGGTGATGAGAATCCATCATGGATGAAAATGGCCGGCCCCGTTGACGGGGACGGCCTTTTTGTTTGGGAACCCGGGTTGATCGCCGGCCGGTCAAACCCGCCGGGCTGACGCGGGTGATCAGTGCTGGCCGATGGGCAGAACCGGTCTGCTGTACTGCTCGTTGAGCACTTCGGCCATGGCCAGGTAGATGGCGCTCAGGCCGCAGATGATGCCCTCGAATCCGGCGATTTTTCCGATCAGTTCGGACCCGGTCCAGTCCTTGACGGCCAGAAGGAAGAACAGCACGGTCAGACTGGCAAACACGAATTGGAGTCCTTTGTTGGATTTCAGTGTTCCGAAATACATGAACAGGGTGAAGATTCCCCACAGAAACAGATACCAGCCCATGAATGAGGCGGGAGTGGCCTCGGCCCAGCCCAGCTTGGGCATGACGATCAGGGCGACCAGGGTCAGCCAGAAGTGGCCATAGGAAATGAAGGCGGTCACACCGAAGGTGTTGCCCTTCCTGAACTCAAGAACACCGGCGATGATCTGGGCCAGTCCCCCGTAAAACAGGCCCATGGCCAGAATCATGGCGCTGATGGGGAAAAAACCGGCGTTGTGGATGTTCAGTAACACGGTGGTCATCCCAAAGCCCATAAGACCGAGAGGACCAGGATTGGCCAGGGTATCGTTCTTCATTCTTTAAACTCTCCTTCCAGATACGTTGGTTGAACTGCTTTTCTGCGCGAAGGGTCAGGGCAGGCCCGAGTCGGGACCCTTCGGCAACACGACATTCCTTTTACCCGGCCGTTTGTCCGGCGGGTGCGGGCGTTTTCATGATCCTTGAGGATCATGTCCGGCAGAAAACCCGAGGAACCGACCCAGCTTGCACTGCCTGTGCCAAGGGGGGCCTTGCGTCGGTAAAGCCGCATATCAATCAGGCGTCAGACTGTGCCTGTGCTGTGGAAAAGGGTGGTTTGGGCAGGGGGAGGGCCTTGTGACACCGGATGGGAGACGGGTGGACCCGCACAGTCGCCCCATAAAAATGAGTCACATCTGACTCAACATCATGATAATGAATTGTATGACATTGAATTTGAAAGAAATTATCAAATGAGTCAATCATGACTCATTATGAGACTTGTCAAGGCCATGCCGGGCCATCTTCCGGAACAGGGTCCGCCGGGAGATGCTCAGCGATCGGGCCGCGTTGATCCGGTGCCATCGGGTCGTGTCTAGGGCGCTGACGATCAGTTTTTTTTCATAGGCGTCCACGGCGTCGGTCAGGGACATCGCGTGCGAGGGCGCCGTTTCGGAAACGGCCTGATCGGCCGGACCCTGAGCGCTGCCGGTAAAGTCCATGCGCCGGAGGGTCACGTAGCGGCGGAGCACGTTCTGCAGTTCCCGGACATTGCCCGGCCAGTGGTAGGTGTAGAGGGCCTCGATATCCTTGCCCGGCACCGCATCGATGTTGAGATCGGACCCCAGCTTCCGGAGAAAATGATCCACCAAAAGCCCCAGATCTTCCTTGCGTTCCCGTAAGGGGGGGATCAGCACGGGGATCACGTAGATGCGGTAGAAAAAATCCTCCCGGAACCGTCCGCGTCTGACCTCGTCATACAGATTCCGGTGGGTGGCCGCCACGATCCTGACGTTCGAATGCCGGACTTCGCTGCTGCCCACCGGGGAATACCCCCCGCCTTCGATGGCGCGAAGGAGCTTGACCTGCATGCCGTGGGACAACTCCCCGACTTCGTCGAGGAACAGCGTGCCCCCGTCGGCCTTGTCGAGAAATCCCTGCTTGGCGCTGTGGGCCCCGGTGAACGCCCCTTTGGTGTGCCCGAAAAATTCCGTTTCCAGAAGGGTTTCGGGAATGGCCCCGCAGTTGACCGGCACGAACCTCTTTTCTTTCCGACCGCTCATGTCGTGGATCGCCCGGGCCACCAGTTCCTTTCCTACCCCGGATTCCCCGACGATGATCACGTTGTCCGACGAACCCGCCGCCTTGAGGATCAGGTCGTAGACCTCCTGCATGGGGCTGCTTTTGCCGATGATGTCGCAGAACCGGAACCTCTCCTTCATCGCGGATTTGAGAAGAAGGTTCTGCTGCAACAGCTCCTCGGACTCCTTTTTCATGGCGATTTCAAAGCGTTTCTGCTGGGTGATGTCCTGGAGGGTCGTGACCGCGCCGGTCAGGGTTCCGTCCTTGTCGAACACCGGCGCGGCGAGAAAATAGATGTAGCGGGACTTGCCGTTCATGTTTTCGAAAAAGTCGGTGGCCTCCCAGGCATGGGGCACGATGTCCGAGGTGGCGGGATTCTTCCCTTCGTAAATGGAAAGGAAGGTGTCGTAATCCTGGTCGATGATCAGATCGGCCAGGACCGGACGGGGATGGTCGTAAAAGGCCTCCCAGGTCCGGTCGGTCCCGATCATCTTCCCTGCGGACAGTCCTGTCAGGATCTCACAGGCCCTGTTCCACACCACCACCTTGTGATCGAGCCCGATGGCGAACTGGGCAATGGGTATGCATTCCAGCAGATTCAGCATGATAAAAAAAACCTCCTCGCCTTATCCCCGGATAAGATGCGTTTGCCGGGCCTGCTCTCTATCGAACGGGATGCCTGTTGCGGGGATCGTGTTATTCATCCAAACGTGCCTGCCAATGCCATGGCCGTCGGTGTAAATGAGATACAGCCCAGATGACGATAGTGTCCCGGCCGAATGAAAAGAGGATTTTATAGGGGAATTTGGGAATGTAAGCCTTGTATATGTCGCCGTCTTCAACTAAAAACCAGTCCGGTGCTTGTCTGATTTTTCTTATTTGAGCAAGAACAGTTTTTTTGAACCGTTTCCCAAGACCCGTAGATTGAATGTCATACCACCTGATCGCTTCATCAAATTCAAGCGCCGCCAGTTCATGGATTTTAACGTTCATCGACGACGTCTTCAAAATCAAGAAGTTTTGCCTTTCCCGTTCTTACAGCCTCCATACGGCTTTTGACTTCACTGATCCATTCCAGCCTCAGGGATTCATCTTCCTTGTCGATGCTCGCCAAGATCAGCTCGGCGAAAATCACCCGTTCATTGGGCGGCATTTTTAATGCTTTTTCCAATAAGACCTTATCCATTTATGTTCCTTTCAATCGTCTGTTCCGTTCTTACTTAACCTTAAACAGCGTCTTTCTCCACAGTAATCAGGCCCTGGTCGAGGGGTGGTCGTTATTTCTTATATAAGTCATATCGGTGCATCATACAAGCCGCCTGGAGGAAAAGATCCGTCTCACATCATCGGACCCGCCCCACCGGGGCCAGGTACATGGCGAATTCGTCGGTGCCGTCGAGGCCCAACAGTTCGTCGAGTTCGTCCTGGTCGTAGGCGGCGATGGCGCAGGTGCCGGCGCCGATGGCTTCGCAGGCCAGGTAGAGGTTCTGGCAGACGTGACCGGCATCCAGGGCCATGACTTTGTGGGCGGCCAGGCCGTAGCGCCATTCCATGCGACGGGGCACGGCGGCCCAGATGAAGGTGACGGCGGCCTTGCCCGGATAGGGCTGGCCCAGGGCGGCGATGGTGATTTTTTCGGCAAGCATGGCGGGGGCGGATACCTGAACCAGCCGATGGGACAGGGGAAGATAGCGGTAAATGCCGGGGGCCAGGGTGTCGACGGCCAGCACGACCAGATAGGTTTCAAAAGCGTGGCGGCAGCCCGCCGAGGGCACGGTGCGGTAGGCGCTGCCCTGAACGGGACGGGCCCTCAGGCCCTGGGTGGCCCAGAGCAGGTAGGCCAGATGCTCCAGGGTCAGGGGTTTTTTCTGATAGGCCCGGTGGCTTTTGCGCCGGGCGATGGCCTCGGTCAGGTCGGTTTGGTAAATGGTGGTAAAGTCGCCGGGCCGGGACAGGTCGATGAGCGTCGCCCCGTCGGGCACGGGCTTCTCCAAGGGCGGTGCGGGCAGGCCCCGGTTCTGGTCGGTCAGGCGGAAATTGACCCGTTTACGGATGCGGTCCGTGAGAAAATCACGATACATCGAAAGCCTGTCGTCATGCATGGGTTACCTCCTCGATGACATTGATGGGTCATCTTTCAAGGATTCCTTCTGGTGGGAATGTTCGGCCGTTTGCCGCCACGCGTCTGAGCCGGGCGATGAAAAAACCGTCCATGTGGTGGCGGTGGGGGTGGGAGACCAGGCAGCCGCGCAGGGTTTTCAGGGGCCGGATGGGTTCCGGCAGATCATCGGTGTCGGAGACCAGGGTGACATCCGGGTGGCTGTGTAAAAAGGAATCGATGACCGCTTCGTTTTCTTCGGGTTCGGTGGAGCAGACGGCGTAGACCAGGAGCCCCCCGGGTTTGAGCAGGCCCGAGACCGTGGACAGAAGGCGGACCTGGCGTTTTTTGTAGCGGTTCAGGTTTTTCTTGGTCAGGCTCCATTTGCTGTCCGGGTTTCGGCGGATCACCCCCATGCCCGAGCAGGGGGCATCGAGCAGAATGCGGTCGAACCACCCTAATGATTCGATGCCGACGGGTTTTTCAAGGTCCATGGCCCGTGTTTCGACAACGGTCACGCCCAGGCGAACCATATCCCGGGTCAGGGCGGTCAGCTTGGCCGGATCATGGTCGATGGCCAGGATCTCGCCCCGGTTGTTCATCAGCTGTGCCAGGTGACCGGTTTTGCCGCCCAGTCCGGCACAGGCGTCGAGGACCCGCTCGAAGGGTTTGGGGTCAAGCACCAGGCTGACCAGCTGGGCCCCTTCATCCTGGACCTGGAATCCGCCTTCGGCAAAGCCCGGCAAAAGAAAAATGGGCCGGTCCGGATGATGGAAGCTGAGGCCGTCGGGCGAGTAAAGGGTGTCGGCCGGATCGGTCACATGGGGGGAAAGGGCATGTTTCAGGGACTCCCGGTCGGTTTTCAGGCGGTTGACCCGGATGCTGATTTCCGGGATGGTGTTCAGGTAGTCACAAAGGGCAAGGGTCTCCTCTTCGCCGAACCGGTTCAGCCATTTCTGAACCAGCCAGGTTGGGAAAGACCGGGTCAGGGCGATCGACAGGGTCAGGTTCTGTGCCGGATCGGGGAAGGGCACCTCGGGGGTCCTCACGACCGTCCGAAGCACGCCGTTGACGAACTTGACCACCCAGGCCGGGGCGGTTTTTTTGGCCAGCTCCACCGAGGTGTTCACGGCGGCGGATTCGGGAATTTTCGACAGGTATCTGATCTGAAAAACCCCCAGCCGAAGGATGTTTAGAATTTCGGGGCTGATTTTGGCAAGCGGGGTTTTGGAAAAATGACCGATCACGTGGTCCAGGGTTCCCCGCCGACGCAACACCCCGTAAACCAGGGCGTGGACCAGGGCCTGGTCGCGCCTGTCCAGTTTCGGATGAGCCTCGGTGAAATCGTTCATCACCGTGTCCAGGGTCAACGGCTTTCTGTCCAGGGCATTCAAGATAAATAGGGCCGATTCGCGCGCCGTGTTCGACATGTCTATCCTTTAGGGTTCGGGTGATTGGTCCGGAGTGTTCGAAAATCCTATAGTACACTTTTGTCGGTTTGGCGAGGGGAAAAAGGCCGGACAGCGCCCGCAGCCGTTTACGGGGGAACAGACAGGAACGTTCGCTCAGCCCGTCAGGACCCGGATCCGGTTCATTGAAAAAAACAGTCATGCCTTGATGAAAATGCAGAAGGGCCAGAGCGTTTTTTGCTGCACGTATGTTTGATGAACTCGAAAAAAGTCAATGTTTGGACGGCGTCGTAAAATGTTCGAGATCAAGGATTGCGAATCCATAAGGAATGAGGCGTACTTCGGGTACGCCGCAGTGACGAGGGATGACGCGTAACGCAGATATCGGACGTTTTACGACGCCGTCATGTTTGAGGGAAAGAATTCGTTCGAGCCACCGGTCCTCTTTGTCATTTTGTGTGCCCAGGCTTCGTTGCCGCCAGAGGACACCCGATCGGAGAAGGCAACAAGGGGCACCTTCAAGCGTTTGAAGAAACGCCTGAAGGCGGCTTGGCGCTCCATATTCGGCTTTACAGGGCGCCCGGCCGGCCCCGAATCATGCAGGCTTTCAAGACGAAACGGCCGGGTGTCAGGGCTGATTCAAAAGCCGTTTCAACAATTCTGCCCGTTTTACGTTGTCGTCGCCGTTTCTGAAAGCAATGACCAGCTCTTTCCTCATCAGGCTGTCTCCGAAGGATTCGATATTGGAAATGCCTTCTTTCTGGGCGGTGTAAAGCATGACGTTGGAATCCGTCAACGCAGCCTGGAACCGGCCTTTTGAAAGCATTTTCGCAAGGCTGGCCTCGTTCGTTGCAGGGCGCGCATGATGGGCATAGGCGGCGATGGCCCGGGTGATCGATTCCGGGTAGACGTAATTGTCGATATAACCGACGTCATGCTTTTCGAACAGCTCGTCGATGGTTGTGAACACAAGGGTCGTTCCGATTTTTTTCATCACATCGATGCTGGACTGGTCAACGGGGACCGATGCAAAGAAACCTTCTGCGACCTCTTCGGGCCATGCGGGAAAATAGCCCACATATTCGGGGTCCTTGGCCTTGTCCTGAGCGCGTTTCCAGGGGTAGAACTCAACGATCAGGTTGATCCCCTCCTTTTTCAGAAGCTCCCTCAATTTCTGGACCGAATTGCCCTGGGTCGCCATGTCGGCCCCCGAGTAGGGCTGCCAGTCAAGGGATGTGATTTTCCAGGTCTCTTCCGCCGAACCATTTGAGACTATGCAGACAAACAACATGAGGACAAACAGCGACAGTGTTTTTTTCATGGCGGTATCTCCTTTTGGCTTTCCTTACATTCGGGTTTCGTTGTTGATAGACGACAAACGGGTTGTTTGCGGCCTAAAACGACGGCTTCAGCATGAAAAACGACATCGGCAAGTCTGGAAACAGGGCTTATGCTATAACGTTCGAATCGGTTGTCGGAGTGATTGGAGCATGAGTTCTGCAATGATGAATTTCTGTCTTTTTTTAAGCCTCTCCGAAGGTTTTGTCAAATGATATGTGATGCTATCTGTCTGATTTTAGTAAACAGAATCTTTAACGGACCGACGACTTTGTCGCCCGGCGACGGGCGGTTTTTTTATTGGGTCAGCTTAGACGCCGTTTCAACTCATGCTGCAGGGCGAGTCGGACCAGGAGTGTTTCGGGGCCGCCGATTTGCCGGGCGATGATCGCCGCACGTTTTGATGACGGCGTCCGGCGACCATTTTCGATATCGCACAGACTCTGCGATGAAATCCCGATTATTTTTGCAAGGGCGGTCTGGGATAAGCCTTTCTCGAGTCTGAAGTTTCTGATCGCTTGCCCAAAAGTAAGGTCACTGCGCTTTTTTTCAGGTTTCATGATGATAGAACCCCACTATGCCGTCAATCCGTTGGAAGAAGATCGACACGCACAAGCTTAACATTATATATAAGCCGTGAACGCGCCGTTAACCGGCAGGTTGACGTTTACGGCACACGGTTTTTGTGTCGCCGGAAGAACCACGATCTACGGTTCGTCCGGGCGGTTGATGCGGGTGACCATGTCGTGGATGATTTCGGCGGTGATGCCCCAGATGACCCCGAAGTCGGTTTTGTAAACCAGGATTCGGTGGCGGGCTTTGCCCCAGGGTTTGTGGTACATGGGGGGCAGTCCCAGATCCTTGGCCGGGAGGAGGACCACGGTGTTGCCGTTCCGGTCGGTGTAGCAGGGTTCGACCACCATCCGGACCATGTAGGTCTCCGGCGGGGTTCGGACAAAAAAGGACAGGGGGAGGGTGAAGACCTGGGCCACTTCCTCGGTATTGACCGACAGCGCATCCAGACCCCGGATGTCCAGCCGCCCCAGAAAGGCGTCCACCGTAGCGCCGATGCTGGCCACCAGGGTGTCGAACCGGCCGAGTACGGTGATGCGCTCCCGGGTGAGCCCCAGCTCCTCCATGGTTTCCCGCAGTGCCGTTTCCCGGCAGGAGGTGTCCACCTTCGGATCATGCATGCCGCCGGGAAAACAGATTTCTGATGCCTGCCGGATGCCTTCGGCCCGTTTTTCGAACAAAAGATGGGGCTCGCCGTCCCTGTCGACCAGGGGCACCAGGACCGCCGAGTTGAAATACCGCTCGCGGCCGAGAATGTGGGGGGTTACGGGAAGGCGTTCGATGAGCCGGTCAATCATGTCGTGGGTCATGCCAGTGTCCTTGTCTGAATGAAAAAAAGGATTATGCCAAGTTTTCATGAAAAACGAAACCCCCCAGTCAAAATTTCCCCGTCCATGATTGACTTTGCCGGCGGCCCTGCCGGGGGCCCGCCTTTTGAAAAGGCGGCCAAACAGGTTTTTGGGGTTTTTCAGGGTGGGGCTGTCGGCGTTATGCGGTGCGCGGTTGTTCGGTGGGGCAGGCATGGCCGAACCATGCGGAAGGCATTTTCAGGCGGAGCCCGGGAACGAGGGGAACCGCTGTTGCGCCCACCCCGTCCACAGGGTCCACGCCGTCCACCCTGTCCACCCGGCGCCTGCCCCTGAAAGAAAGGTTCATCACAACGGCGCGGAGAATACGGTTGACGAGGCGGAAGCGCGGAGGGTATGGATAGGGCGAAGAACCACTGTCGACGATGTTTTCCAGGAGGTGCCATGCGATTTGTTTTTTTTGTACTTTGCGGGGTGTTCTGTTTCGCCTGTTCGACGGACACGGTCTGGCATTTGTCCGGAAAAACCATGGGGACCACCTATCATATCACGGTGGTCGGCAGGGAGAACCCCGAGGACCGCGATCTGTCCGGGTCGGTTCGCCGCCGGCTGTCAGAGATCAATCATAGCATGTCTTTGTTTGACCCGGCCAGTGAGCTGTCCCGGTTCAACCGCACCGGGGCCGGGGAGGCGGTCTGCGTGTCCGATGACTTCAGGCGGGTGTTTGAGGAAGGACGGCGGCTGTTCGTTCTAACAGGCGGGGCCTGGGACGGGACCCTGGCACCCTTTGTCAATCTTTGGGGCTTCGGAGTCGACCCGACAGACGGGGCGATGCCGGAAGAGGCGGCCCTTGAACGGGTTCGGTCCTGGGTGGGGTATGATCGGATTGCCGTGAACGGCGAGGGGTGTCTGGTGAAAACCGTGGCGGAAACGGCCCTGGATTTCGGCTCCATCGCCAAGGGCTATGCCGTGGACGTGATTTGTGAGCTTGTCATTGAAAAGGGCTACCCCGACTGCCTGGTGGAGATCGGCGGCGAGGTCAGGACGGCGGGGTCCAAAAAGGGGCGACCCTGGGTGATCGGCATCAACATCCCCAAACCGGAAGCCTCCGCCGATGCGGTTCTGACCTCTCTGCCCCTGTCGGGCCGGGCCATCGCCACCAGTGGAGATTACCGGAATTTCAAGGACCGTGGGGGTGTTCGCTACACCCATGTGATCGATCCCAAAGACGGCAGGCCGGTAAAAAACACCGTGGCCAGCGTGTCGGTGCTGGCCGATACGGCCGTGTTTGCCGATGGTCTGGCCACGGCGCTGATGGTGATGGGCGACGAGCGGGGGCTGGCTCTGGTCGAGGGCTTGGACGGTGTGGACTGTCTGTTTATTCTGAGAAACGATGCGGGCGGGTTCCGGCTCTCGGCCTCGTCCGCATGGCCGACGCTACCGTGAGGCTATCCATCGGATGACGCGGCTGATGACGGTGAAGATGTCCGGCGCGTCGTTTCTCAGGGTGCCGGTGTAATGGTCGAGCACCACGGTGCCGGTGCTGCTTCCCAGGGTGGGACGCTCTTTGAACTTTTGGCGTTCGATCCGTTCGTTTTCCTTTTTCAGCATTTCTTTTCGCTGCTCATTGAGCAGTTCGCCGCCGGCCTTGACCCATTCCAGAAGATGGCGGAGTTCTCCGCCGTCCAGCCACATGCCGTGTTCGGGACAGCGGTCGATGATCACGCCGCTCCTTACTCCGAAGTTCACCCGGTTCATGATGGTGCCGCAGACCGGGCAGGGGATGTAGGCGGCCGGATAATCCCTGCCGGGACTGTGAAGGGAAAGGTCCGCGAGTTTTTTCCGGTCGATGTGGTACACATGGTCGATGGACGCCTTGATCAGGGCCTCCAGCTCCCCGGTGTCGAAGAACAGGCCCAGGCACTGGTCGCAGCGCTCGATCAGAAAGGTGCCGTCCACCTTCAGGTCGATGGTCTGGAGGCTGATCTTGCAGCGGGGGCAGGTCCGCTGGGTGTCCGGGGCATGGAGGGTGTAGCGGTGAATGCCTTTCAGGTCCGTGTCGTTCTTGCTCCCGCAGTACACGCAGATGTTGGAATGGGGGGGCAGCGGCGCGGAACAGTTGTCACAATTGGCCATGGGCGCTCGAATCGATGGGTGTGGGTGTCTGCCGGTCGGCAGCGGGCCTGACCGGCGTCTTATTGTTACAGGTGTCGTCCCTCCGCGGCATCAGGACGGGAGGGGCGGGGGCACGGCGTCGAAATCACGTTTCAGTTCATCCATCTCCGAGGCCTTGATCCAGGTATCGAGCCCTTTTTTCCAGGTCGGTGTATCCGGGGCGATGAGCCGGTCTTTGATCATTTCGCAAATGATTTTTCTGGAAAAGGGGCCTTTCTGTTCGCCCTTGAGCGCCACGAAGTAGTCCACGGTTTCCGAACCGGGCAGGGGAGGAGGCGTCGCTCCCCCTGTTGTCTGGGGCGGCTGGGGGCCCAGGGCCTTGCCCATCTGGTTGGCCATGGCGAATCCCATGCCCATGCCCACACCGGCCGAGGCGTCCCCGCCGGGATTTTCGGCGGCTTTTTCCATGGCGTTGGCGGTCTGGAACTGGGTGTAGCGGCTCAGGTCGCCGATGATGCCCATGCTGCTCTTCTTGTCCAGGGCGTCTTCCACGTCCGGCGGCAGACTGATGCTCTCGATGACCAGTTTGGTGATGTCGAGGCCGTAGGCGTTGAATTCCGGCGCCAGTTTGGCGGAGACGAACCGGGCCAGCTCGTGGTAGTTGGACGCCAGATCCAGCACGGGGATCTTGCTTTCAGCGAGGATGTCTGCAAAGCGGCTTGCGATCATGCTCCTCAGCTGATCGCTGATCTCATCCATGCTGAAATGGGCGTCGGTGCCCACGATTTCCCGGATAAAGACCGAGGGGTCCGAAACCTTGACCACATAGGTTCCGAAGGACCGCAGACGGACCGGGCCGAATTCCGGATCCCTAAGCATGATAGGATTCTTGGTCCCCCACTTGAGATCGGTGAAGTTCCGGGTGTTGATAAAGTACACCTCGGCCTTGAAGGGGCTGTCAAATCCGTAGTACCAGCCCTTGAGGGTGGTCAGCACCGGCAGGTTCTTTGTGGTCAGGCTGACCATGCCCGGGCCGAACACGTCGGCGATTTTGCCTTCGCTGACGAACACCGCCACCTGGGATTCCCGGACGGTGAGTTTTGCGCCGTACTTGATTTCGTTCTGGTAGCGGGGGAAGCGCCAGACCAGGGTGTCACGGGAATCATCGGTCCATTCGATGATATCCACCAGTTCCGCTTTGACTTTATCCCAGAGTGCCATTAAGGGTCTCCTTGTGTCCGGGCGGGGGCAGGTGAACGCCGCCCGGTGCCGTCTGATCAGTTGACGATGAACCGTAAGGTCTTGACCGGTGTGCCGGAGGCGGTGACGATGTCCACTTTCCAGTTGCCTTTGTCCGACGGGGTGATGGTTTTGGAGCTGAAGGTGCGCCAGGCCGATGAGGCGCCCACGGCCAGGGGGACTTCGGCCACGGCTTCGCCGTCGTGGTACCAGACGTGTTTGATTTCGGTGTCTTCCTGAGACTGGATGCGTGAAAAACAGAACAGGGAATGGATGTCGCTGGTGAAGATGTCCCCGGGGGCCACGGGCTCGCGGTCGCTGACGCTTTCGCAGATCCGGGCCTCGATGACGGTTACCGTGGGGGCGGCGGGCTCGTCGGCGGTGTAGGTGATATCCCCCTCGTCACCCATGGCCTCGTCCACGACCGGTTGGGGCGGTGCCGTGTCGGGGGCGGTGACCGAAGCTTCCGGGGATGCGGCGGGTTCTGCAAGGTCGTCGGCCCGGCCGGGACCTGCCGTCAGGACAAACAGACATACAAACATGATGAAACAGATTCGGATCGTTTTCATGGCGTTTTCTCCTGTTTGATAAAGGGTGATGAACTCGTAAAAAGTCATCAAGGTTATTTTCCGCAGCACTTTTTGTATTTCTTACCGCTGTTGCACGGACAGGGATCGTTCCGTCCGATTTTTGGTTCGCTTCGGATTACCTGCCCGGGGAGGACGGCGTCGCCGTCGTCGAAAAACCATTCCCCGTCCACTTTGACAAAGGAGGCCCGTTCATGATGACGGGTCCGCTCGCCTTTGACCGTGTAATGGGCGATGAATTCGACCATCCCGGTGTCGTCGTTTTCTCCCCCCTTTTCCGTTGACAGGATTTCCAGGCGGTTCCATTGGGACTTGGCCGCCCAGGTATGGGTTTCCTTCTGATTGTGCGTGGCCCTGCGGGACGGGTGAAGGGAGGTGAGAAGAAAATCCGTTTGAACCTTGGCGAAGGCCGAGTAACGGGCGCGCATGAGTTCGACGGCGGTTTGGGCTTTTCGCGCTTGGGTGATGACGGGTTCGCAGCAGTCGTTATAGTCTTTTCCGGATCCGCAGGGACAGGTGCTCATGAAAACTCCTTCATTCAGTATGGTTCAAGGATGTCAGGCCGGCCGCAGGTGCGCCGGCCGGTCATCAGGCGCGCGCGCGGCATGCACCGTTATAGGCAATCCCATGGATAAAATAAATACAAATTTTTAAAATATCACCGGGCCGTGCGCATCTGTTCAGGGTCCTGACGGAGGGCCGTCCTCCGTTAGAACTCCTCGTCATCTTCGGCAAAGGCCTTGATCAGCGGGGCGATGATCGGCGAGAGTTGGGACAGGGGAATGGCCTCCACCGGGATCTTGTGTTTTTTTGCCAGGGCTTTGAACACGCTTCCGGCCTTCGAGTTTTCGGGGATAATGAGTTTTTTCGGCGGTTTGCCCTGTGCTTTCAGCGCTTTGTCGAACAACTGCACCACATCGGATTCCTGGGGCACCTCGTCGGCCGCTTTGGCAAGGACATGGCCGTACACA
The DNA here is from genome assembly GCF_054657895.1 of Desulfatiferula olefinivorans. NCBI lineage: Bacteria > Pseudomonadati > Thermodesulfobacteriota > Desulfobacteria > Desulfobacterales > Desulfobacteraceae > Desulfatiferula > Desulfatiferula olefinivorans. The sequence continues at coordinate 203,723 of NZ_BAAHXV010000004.1, forward strand.
TGGGCGCTGACGGCGTCTAACAGCACATACACGTCATAGGGATCATCGTTGACGATCAGAAAGTTGTCATTGATACGGATGGCGATCCAGGCTTCATCTTTTTTCAATTGACTCGGTTTTGTCATGCTTTATACGTTATCCTTAAAACAATTCGTGATACTCAGGCGATCACCATGACCGGCCTGAAACCCAATCCTTTTCCCGAAAGGGCTTCGGGAAAACTGAACCGTCTTGAACACCTGAGGCTCCAGGCGTCCATCATAAAATTTCCCCCACGGGCGACCCGGTCCGCCGGTCCGTCGCCGTCCGTTAGGGGATTGCGGCGACCATGGGCGGCGTAGGCCGTTTCCGAATACACATCCCGGCACCATTCCCAGACATTGCCGCTCATATCGTACAGGCCCAGTCCGTTGGGTTTTTTCAGCGCCACGTCGTGGAGAAAGCCCTCGCTGTTTTCACCATACCAGGCCACGGCATCCGGGCTGTCCGATCCGGCGTACCGCTCATGCTTTCCCCCGCTGCGCGCCGCGTATTCCCACTGGGCCTCGGTGGGCAGGCTGAAACGTCGTGCCCCGTTGTGGTGCTCGTTGAGGATCCGGAGAAAGTCCCGGATCTGGTCGTAGTCCACAAAGGTCACCGGATGATCGGGCCCCCTGGTTTCGCTTTCAGGCTCACGTCCGGTTACCTGCTGGAACTGGCGGTTGGTCACCGGGGTTTTTGCCATATAGAATGCGTCGAGTTCAACGTCGTGAATCGGTTGTTCGTTCTCAAGGCCGTCGCCTTCGGCGTCACCCATCATAAAGGATCCCGGCGGAATCCGGATAAAGTCAATCCCCGACCGGGGCTCGGTCCAGGTGCCCGAAGCTGCCGTACCGGATGATCCGGCTGCGGCCTTTTTGCCCGGTTTCAGGCGGGTGTGGCACTCGGGACAGATCACCCAGTGGGCTTTGGTCTCCGATCCGCAACCGGGACAGGCCGGACCCGGAAGCCTCGCTTCGCAGGCCGGGCAGAGGGTCCAGTGAGGCCTGACCTCTTCGCCGCACCGGGCGCAGGTTTTCACGGCCTGACTTGTCATGACGGTTGTTTCCTGAACACGGTGCCGTTGAAGGTGGCGATCAGCTCGTCACCCTTGAACACATCCATCCGGTACACCCCGGTGCGCCGCGTGGTGTGGATCCGTCTGGCTTCGGCCCGGATCACATCCCCGAGTGCGGCGGTTTTCAAAAAGGACCCGCTGACATCGAGGGCGAAGGAAGGCCGGTGATCGCTGTTGCTCGCCGCTGAAAACGCCGCGTCGGCCAGGCTGAACACCAGCCCGCCGTGGACCGCTCCGAGAAAATTGAACATATAGTCCTTCACGACCAGCGAGCAGGACGCAAAGCCGTCGTCCACCCGGTCGATGCTAATTCCCAGATGCCGGACATAAGGGTCATTGATGATGTGTTGTTTCAACATTTCCTGTGAACCGCAAGCGTATAATTGAATCCTGTTTGAAAGAATGAATTCTTCTTAGCGCGTTTTTCTGTCAATAACAACATGAAATGAAAGGAAATCACAGAAAAAAATTACCGCATCCCGCCCACAGGGATGCTATTGCATGTTTTTTCCATTTTTTATATGAAGGGGCGATAACTGAAACCCGAGGAGACGACCCATGGAAGACCTGTCGGAAACAGCCCTTCGCCATTATCTTGAATTTCTGGAAAAAATTGACGGATTCTGCCGGGCTGCGGACGAGGCCCTGCCGGGAGCCATGGCCTGCCGCAAGGGCTGTGATTCCTGCTGCCGTCATCTGAGTCTGTTTCCCGTGGAGGCCGTGGCCCTTCGCCTTTCCCTGGACCGGGTTGAAGACGGGGTCCGTGAGCGGATCAGGGAAAAGGCCCATGAGGCCCTGGATGATCCCGACGGGCCCTGTCCTCTGCTGGACGGGTCGATCTGTCTCCTGTATCCGGCCCGTCCGATTATCTGTCGGACCCACGGCTATCCGATTCTGGTCGATAAGGGCCGTGAAAAAATCATCGATCATTGCCCCCTGAATTTCATCGACGGCCGGGAAATCCCCCGCAGTCACATTCTGGATCTCGAGACCCTCAACACCGCCCTGACCGCCATCAACCGGCTGTTCATGGACCAGGTGTTCGGCGATCCCCGGGCCATGGACCGCCTGTTGATGGCCGAGGCCCTCCTGATGGATTTTGACGGTTGAAGCGTCTGTGGCATGGCATTGAAAAATCGAGACTTTACACTGTTATCTCAGGTGTGCTAATCTGACCCATCGTCTTTTTTCCCATCGTGTATCATCCCTGTTTTTTCATCTGTGGCCATCGGGACGTTCATACCCGGTGAGATCTTTTTTGGCAACCGTGGGTCCTGGGCGCACACATCAATCCGGAGCCGGACAAGGAGGACGTATGGCGGAATGTGAGTTGCTTGACAGTTGCGGTTTTTTTCGTAAGTACATGAATTCCCACGAAGCGGCCTGCAAGGGGCTTATCGCCATGTACTGCAGGGGACCCAAGCAGGCCGGCTGCAAGCGGAAGGAGTATCGGACCAAGCACGGAAAACCTCCGGTGGACGAAATGCTGCCCAACGGCGCCATGTTCAAACCATGACAGGGGTCAGGTCGAAAACCAGGTGACCACCGGTTCGCGCATGATGATCTCCTTGGCCTCGGCGGCGGACTTCGCTTCTTCCGGGAAGGGTTCTGTGAGGTTGGCGATGTGGTGGAGGTTGTCCGCCGTCCTCAGAATCAGCCGCGAGAGGTCGCCTTCGGCCAGACCCGAATCGGCGCAGACCTCCTCCCAGTCGTTGCCCGAGGCCCAGGCGTAAACGCTGACGGCGGGCTGGAGGAACAGGGGGGAGACGTCGAATCCGCTGTCTAACATATTGTGGGCAAAGGGCGTGAGCAGGCGTTTGACCTTCAAAAAGGCGGTCACCAGTTTTTTCGGGGCGTTTTTCCTGTCCGCGGCCGTATCGCTGAACTCCCTTTCGTTGACGAATGATGAGATGATGGCCGCCAGAAGGGCCGGATCGTTTTTGGGGAACAGGTTCAGGCGGAATCCTTCGGCCACCAGAAGCGGGGTGTCGATCCTCAGGCGCGAGGCCCAGATGCCGTCGTCGGTCAGGCGGTTGTTTTTATCGACAAAACCTTCCTGTTTGAGAAAATCCAGATGCAGCAGAAAATCCCCCCACAGGTAATCGTTCTGGCCTTTGAGTCCGAAAATCTTATTCCCCACGGCTTCACCGTTTTTCTGTTTGAGCAGGTAAGTGGCGAAGGAATTCTGCAAAAGGGCCCGGATCTGGTCGGGTGAGTTGGACAGCAGAAGGTTCAGCACCATGGAAAAATTGATCCGGATCTGGCTGAGCACGCTTTCCGGCGGGGTGTTGACCAGCTTGGCCATCAGCCTGAGGTTCATGAACTTGCCGGGCAGGGCCACGGCAAAACCGATGTTGTCCATACCGCGCCTGCCGGAGCGACCGGTCATCTGGCTGAATTCCGTGGGCGTCAGGCTGATGAAGTCCACCCCGTTGAACCGGTCCGAATTGAGAATCACCACGGTCCGGGCCGGGAAATTCACCCCGGCGGCCACGGTGGAGGTGGCGAACATGGCGTCTAAAAGGCCTTCGGCCATCAGGGTTTCGATCACCACTTTCCAGGCCGGAAGCTGACCGCTGTGATGGGACCCCACGGCGTAATTTTCCAGGTTCCACCGTTGTTTGTGGGTCTTAATGTGGGCGTTGGCCGACAAAAGCTCGTCGACCCGGCGTTGCAGGGCTTCCTTGCGGTCCGGGTCCTCATCGAGTCCTTCGGACGAGCAGAGCTGGATGGCCGTGTCGCAATCGACCCGTGATTTCATGAAAAAAATGGCCGGCAGAAGATCGTAATGCCGCAGCACCCGAAGGATGGCATCCATGGGGGGCAGTTTGCCCGACCGGGCCAGTTGGGGGGCGTTTTTCTGGGCGGCAAATTCGGCCACCTTTTTATAAAGTCCGCCCTTGCCGCCCGGTGCGGCCATCAGGGGCAACAGCGTGCCGCCGGGATGAAAAAAAAGCGGGAACAGCGGAACGGGTCGCCTGGTTTCCTCGATGATCCGGCAGGGATTGCCCCGGACCCGGCTCAGCCAGTCGGCGATCTGATGGGGGTTGCCGATGGTGGCCGACAGCATCAGAAGGGGAATCCGCGAGGGCAGGTAGATCATGATCTCTTCCCAGACCACGCCCCGCTCGATATCTCCCAGAAAATGGGCCTCGTCTAATATCACCAGGTCGCAGCCCAGGTCCCTGCCGCTGTGCATGCTGTCGTAAAGCTGGTTTCTGAGGATTTCCGTGGTGCCGATGATCACCGGCGCATCGGCGTTTTCCTTGATGTCCCCGGTAAGAATGCCCACCGTGTCTTTGCCGAACACCTCCATCAGCCGGGCGTAGATCGTGTTGGTCAGGGCCTTGAGCGGGGTGCCGTACCAGACTTTCTGATTGTTTTTCAGGGCCTTGTCAATGGCCTGCTCGGCGATCCAGGTCTTGCCCGAACCGGTGGGGGCGGTGACCAGGCAGTCCGAATGGCCGATGGCGTCGACGGCTTCGAGCTGAAAGGGATCGGGCACGAAGGGCTTTTTTTCCGGCACGCCGATGTGGCTGAAGATTTTTTTCAGGACCCTGTCCGCACCGGGTCTGATGACGACCTGCTGAAGGGGCGGTCCCGCCTTTTTCTTTCGTGGATAGTATTTTTTCGGGCGTTTTTGTGTCATGGTCTCCGGGATGCTTTAAAAATGGCTAAAATTTTCAAGCCATTAATAAACGTTTCCCCCCGTGAGGTCAAATGCTTTTTTCCACGGTGGGAACGGTCAGAACTCGAAGACGACGCCCAGGTTGAACACGGATGAATCGTTTTCACGCCCTTCGGTGGTAACGAGGTAGCGCCCCGAAACGGTCAGGCGGCATTGGGGAGAAAGCCGGATGCGGACCCCGGCTTCGGGATAGATGCAGGCTATCACATCGTCGATCACATCTTTTTCTTCCCCGGATTCATCGACCCGTCCATCCTCGTCGTTGTCTTCTCCGTCATTGTCGGCCGATTCCTTTTTTTTGGTATATCCGCCAAAAAGACCCATGCCGATGAAGGGGGTGGCCACGGTACGATGGGAAAACAGGCTGAGCCGAACCCCTGCATTGGCCCCGCCGAACACGTCGTCGAACCGTTCGGACGCCAAAAAGGCGACGCCGCCCCGGAGACTTAGATGGTTACCGGTGTAACCGAAAAGACCGAGTTCACCTCCGATCATATCCGGATCGGAGCCTCCGGATAATTCCAGATATATGCCGGTGGGGTCGGTGGTGTCATCCGGGACGTCCCGGGCGTAAGCGGGACAATCGAAAAAAAGGCAGATCAGGGCGAAGGCCATGGCTCGCGTCACGGTGTGTCTCCTTTGGGCTGGGGCGCCTGGTCAACGGGCCGGTACTGGCGGGCCAGCCACTGGGCCAGGCCGTCCAGGCCGGGAAAGAGCATGCGTTCGGTGATGTTGGCCTGATCGAGTTTGTCCCGAACCTCCCATTTGAGAGCGGCAGGGATGATTACCCGGCGGTAGACCTCCGGATGACGGAGCAGCCAGTCGTCCATCAGCGTGGACGGATCGGACATCACCGAGAAAAAGGCGAACTGGTTGATGATGCGTTCGGCAATGGAGGGCGGCTCGAAGAACAGGACCAGGTCTTCGGGTACCAGGTTGTCAAACAGATGGATCTGCGGTACGGTGCTCTCCAGCATCTGGAGGGTGAACACATGGGCCCCGGCCCGGGTCAGGGTGTTGAGAAGTTTGGGCGGCAGCATGCGGTTGACCTTCACGTAGTCCACATGCCAGATGACGCCGTCCTTGTCGAACTTGTCGGTTTTGTCGGTGGCGAAATGCATGGCCACGAACGGTGAATAGGTCCAGTCGATCAGCCGGGTGGGCAGGCCGTGGTGCTGGGCGATGGTCAGCCATTTCCAGTCCGAATGGGCATCGCCGCAGTCTTTGATCTGGGCGTATTTCTTGAAATTTCTGAGAAGATGGTATTCGAGGTGCCGGTTCTCCCCGCAGTTTCTCAAAAAGCTGTTGGCCATGGTGTAGTTTCTGTCCGACACGCCCCGGAAGGCGTAATTGGACCTGAACCTGCCGATGTCGGGCTGGAAGGAATGGTCATAGAGGGTCTCGCAGAGTTCGCTCCAGGAATGGACGACAATATCGTTCCGGTCGATGGACATGGGTCTTTCACTCCGGTCGTTGAAATTCAAGTTTGGAACAGCAAACGACGATATACTGTCATGAAGCAGGATAAATGTCCATACGGTCGGAAGAAAAAACCGGGTAAGGAACAGGATGCCCGCAGCGTGGGGCAGGTGTCGGCGGTACCGGTTCCGGGAGGGAGCCGCCCGAACCTCACGACCACGGCAAAAAGGATGCTGGTGATGAAGAAAACACTGTTGTTGTGGATACTCCTTGTGGTGACCGCGCCCGGGGCCGCATGGGCACTGACCGACTATTCCGACCAGTTTGACGGCAAGACCATCCGGGCCGCCTACCGGGCCGGGCTGATCAGTCGGGAGGATTACCTGGTCTCGCGTCTGTCCGAGAGCTTCCGGCTCCGGGATGAACGCGCAGGCTCCAAAGCCTCATCCTCCGGTTTTTCTCCGAGAACCGGAAGGGAAATCACCCTTTTGCTCAAACAGGCGGCGGCCCATTACGACACCTTCAGCGACGAAGGCCGGGCCTTTGTGGACCGTCTGCTGATGCGGCCCACCAGCCCGGATGAGACCTGGCTCTCGAAAACGAATGAGCCGCCGTTTTATCTGCCTCCCGACGTTTTGTCCTTCAATCCTCCGGCAGATTCTCCCATTCACGGGATTTTTACGTTCTGGTACGTGACCCACGACACCCCCGACAGCAACGGCGTAAGGCACACCGCCACGACGGATTTTCTGGCGCAGGTGGTGTCCGCCTTTGAAACAGCCTATGTAACCGAGGTCGAGGATCTGGGATACCCGGCACCCCTTCCCGATACCAATGCCGAGGATCACGACAACGAGGGAAGCGGCACCATCGATATCTATCTGATGAACTGCGGGGCGTTCAATACCTATGGCTATACCGTTACCGTCGATGTCTATGAAGGAAACTCCTGTTCGTCGTTTATGGTGGTGGACAATGATTTTTCCTTTGCGGAGTTCGGCACGGAGCCTGTGCCGACCATGCAGGTGACCGTGGCCCACGAACTGCATCATGCCATCCAGTTCGGCATCAACGTCAACATGACCGATGAGTCCGAGGGCTGGATCATGGAAGCCACCTCCACCTGGATGGAAACCCAGGTGTTTCCCGATATTAAGGATAATATCCAGTATTTGAACGGATCCTATGGATTTTTCGCCAATCCCGGCGTGTCCCTCGATGACGTGGATCAATGGTACAACAACTGGATTTTTCTTGAATACCTGAACAGGAACTGGGGGACTGACAGTGTGTGGAGAATCTGGGACTATCTGGAAGACGTGGATATCGCCCACGTGGCCGTGGCCGTCGAACTGTCGAATCATGGAAAAACCTGGGCCCTCGCCCTGACCGATTTTGCCCTGAAGAATTACAACCAGACGGCCTTGTATCTGGATGCCGATCTGTACGACGAGGTCCGCATCGACAACGCCCCCGGTCAGATCCTGGATTATTCCACGCAGGACTCTCATCTGATCAATACGGGAACCCTCGAAGTCAATCATCTGGCGGCGTCTTACCACGCCTTTCGGCCCGGGCCGTCGATCGGCCCCGACGACAGCGACACCCTGCTGATCCAGGTGACCCGGCAGCCCGGCCGGACTCTCAAAGCCGCCGTGGCGGTCCGTCGTCCCGATGACAGCGTCAGTGAATACGAGCTGACGGAGGACTCCTGGGGACGATACGCCCTGTCCCTTTCACCCTTCAACCAGGCCGATGTGACCGAGGCGGTGGTGGTGCTGGTCAACCCGTCCACCAGCGGCACCATGGACCCGTCGTGGATGACCATTAAAGGCGGCCTGGGCCAGACCCTTCCTCCGGTGAACGACACCCTGGTGGCCACCGAGAGTAAGTCCTCCGGCTGCTTTATCGGTGCACTTTTCTGATTATAAAACAACCTGTGACCCGTTTTAGGGACGGGCCGTTTCAATGAAACAGCCGCCGCCTCCTCCTCCGTCCGATTCACTGTCCGGCCGTGAAACCAGCGGGGCGGAGCCCAGCCCCGAGGGATCCTCGATCATACCGTCTTCGCGATTGTCGTCATACGGCCCGTCATCGGTGATGAAGAGGGTGACGCTTCTTCGATCGGCGCTGAACACGGCCCCGTCGCCGGTTCCTCCGGAGATCAGGTTGCGGTCGAAATCGATCCAGCGGTCCTGGTCCGGCAGGTATTTGAACCAGGAGTAGCCGGTCGGTGCGGCCTGGGGAAAGTGAACGGACAGAACGGCGACGCCCCCTGCGGTGACGCTCATTTTCATGGAGATCAGTCCGAAAATCATCGACTGGGGCATTAAATCGCTGTGGATGTCGTCCCGATCCATGGGGGTCAGTTGAATCAACAGGCCGTCACTGACCAGCTGGGCGCCCAGATCGCGGTTGGTCGCGGATTTGAATGAAACCACGCCGGGCGGGTAGCTGACGATGCCGTTGTCCGCGATGGTGACAAGCATGAAATCGGTGTCCTGGCCGTCTACGGTGGTGACGGTCAGTTGAAAGCACAGGGTGTGCCCGCTGATGTCCGAAAGAGGGACCGTGAACGAGGGCGTGGGGGAGGTCCGGTCCGACAGGGTCACCGTTGCCGGCGTGACCGGGACCGTGGGATCGTCCGGCCGGGTCTGAGTCCAGAGCAGGGAACTCCGGCTGAGCGTCGGGTCGCTGAGGTTTCGGCCTGAAAGCGTCACCGTGGCGTTTTCGGTGACCAGCAGCTGGTCCGGGCCGGCATCGGCATCGGGCAGAGTGCCGGTGCCTCCGCCGGGATCCGCTTCGGTGACGGTCACGACGATTTCCTGGGCTTTTCTGATGTTGTCGGTGACCGTCACCACGGTGGACCCCGCCGACACGCCGAGAACGGTGACAATGCCCCCCGCTTCGGAGGGCAGGGCGATCCGGCTGCGGCGCGTGGCCACCCGGTAGGGGCTTTTGCCGCCCTGGATGGTGATGGTGCCCTGTTCGCCCTCGGCCACGGTCAGGGTGTAGGCCGACAAGGTCATGGGGACGATGACAAGGGTGACGGCGGCGGTGTCCGTGGCCCCGTCGTTGTCCGTGGCGGTAAGGGTCACGGTGTGGGTTCCGCTGGTCAGGGTCTCAAGGGAAAGTTGGGTTCCGGTGCCCAGGATGCCGTCCAGGTTGGACGACCAGCTCAGGTGTTCTCCGGTCAGTGCGCCGTCCTCGACATCATCGGCGGTGCCCTGGAAGGTGACCGGCATACCCTCGTTCACGGACAGGCCGTCTGCGGGGGCCAGCAGGGTGGCCACGGGCGGGGCATTCTGGGCCTTGATGGTGATGGACGCACTCCCAGCGGCCCCATCGTTGTCGGTGGCCGTGAGGGTGATGGTGTGTTCCCCCCGGGCCAGATTGTCAAGGGACAGGGAGGTGCCCGTGCCGATCACCCCTTCCCGGCTGGAGGTCCAGACCAGGGCGGCGTCCAGCAGAACCCCGTCTTCGGCATCCACGCCCGTGCCTTCGAAGCTGATGGTTTCACCGGATTCGAAGGTCGAATGATTGATGGGGCTGAGGATGGTGACCACGGGCAGGGTGTTGCCCACGCGGATCACGACGGGGGTGCTGTAGGTGACCGCACCGTTGCTGTCCGTGGCCGAAAGGGTGATGGTGTGGCGTCCCGTGGGCAGGGTGTTGATCGGCGCGGGGGTCGCTCCGACGGCAAAGGTGCCGGACAGGCTCGATGACCAGACCAGGGACGCCCCGGTCAGGGTGCCGTCTTCGTCGTCGGTGGCGATGCCGGTGAAGGTGATGAATTCCCCTTCATCGAAATTGGTTCCGGTCAACGGGGAGATGATGGTTGCCGTGGGCGGTGTGTTGCCGATGTGCACGGTGATGGAGGCCCGTCCGGTCACCCCCTCGCTGTCGGTGGCCGTGAGGGTGATGATGTGGCTGCCCTTGCTCAGAATCACGTTCGTGACGGCGTTGCCCGTGCCCAGGTTGCCGTCCAGGCTCGAGGCCCAGGACAGGGACGCGCCGGAAAGAAGATCGTCTTCCTCATCCATGGCGGACCCGGACAGGGTCAGGGGCGTTCCGGTCTCGTAGATGCCCCCGTCCGGCGGGCTGTTGATGGTGACAACCGGTGCGCTGTTGATGATGGTGATGGCGATGGCGGTGCTGTCGGTGTCACCCTGGCTGTCCGTGACCGTGAGGGTGATGGTGTGGGTCCCGATGGACAGGGTGGCGATGGGCAGAATGGTTCCGGTTCCGATGAGACCGTCCACACTGGACGTCCAGGTCAGGGCCGCGCCGGTGAGACTGCCGTCTTCCGTATCGGTCCCTGTGCCCCGGAAGGTAACGGTGGCACCCTGGTTGAACGATGCTCCGTCCGCCGGAGAGGTGAGGGTCGCAATGGGAGGTGAATTCCCCACGGTGATGGTGAGCGGGTCGCTGTCCGTTGAGGCTCCGCTGGAATCGGTGGCCGTGAGGGTGATCACGTGGTCGCCTTCGGGAAGGGTGTTGATGACCAAGGGACTGCCGGTTCCGATCTGCCCGGACAGGCTGGAGACCCAGACCAGGGAGGCGCCGGACAGGGGTCCGTCTTCGGCATCGTTGCCCAGGCCCGAGAAGGTGATGTCGGTGCCGGGGTAGAAGGAGCTTCCGCCCGGCGGTGATGAGATCGAGGCGGTGGGGAAGGTATTGTTGACGGTGATGATCACCGAGGCCGTGCCGGTGCCCGCAGGAGTGTAGGTGTCACTGGCCGTGAGGGTGATCACGTGGGTGCCGCTGGACAGATTGCCGAGGGTGAAGGTCGACCCGGTTCCGATGGGGGTCGCCCCTTCGAGGTTGGATGTCCAGACCAGGTTGGGGCCGGTGAGGGCACCGTCTTCCGTATCGACGGCGCTGCCCTGGAACAGGATGTCCTGGCCCATGTTGTAGGAGGTGCCGGCGGCGGGGCTGGTGATTACGGCTGCGGGATCATGGTTCCCCACGAAGATCGTCACCGACTGGGTGGCGGTGTTGACGGCCCCCACGCTGTCGGTCACTTCGAAGGTGATGGTGTGGTAGCCGGCGACCAGGGTATTGTCGGTGAACGCGGCCGAGGTGCTCAAATCACCGTGTTCGTTGCACGACCACAGATAGGACAGGGCGCTCTCCGGGTCTTCGGTGTCCTGCCCTTCACCGTTGAAATTGATGGGGTCTCCCGGATAGAAACTGGCGTTGTCAGGAGGGCTTAAAATAACGGCCGTGGGCGGATGGTTGGTGATAGTGACCGTGATGGGGGTGCTTTCCGTGGATCCGCCCTGGTCATCGCTGACCGTCAGAACGATCACATGGGTGCCGACCGCGAGGGTCGATACGGAAATCACGCTCTGGCTGCCGATGACCGTCGTGATTCCTCCGAAGGTCGATGACCACGAATAGCTGAGCACATCCCCGGTGTCGATGTCGGTTCCCGTTCCGGAGAAGGTGACGGCCGACCCGGCGGCAAAGCTGCTGTTGTTGGAAGGACTGGTGATCACGGCCGAGGGCGGATTGTTGGACACCGTGATGGTGATGCTTGTCCCGGAGGTAAGGCTCTCGCTGTCCGTGGCCGTGAGGGTGATGGTGTGGGTCCCGGATTTCAGGGTGTTGACGGAAAAGTTCTGGCCTGTCCCAATGGGGCCGTTCTTGCTTGATACCCAGACCAACGACTCCCCGGACAGGGGGCCGTCTTCCGTATCGACGCAGGAGCCGGTGAAGGTCACGTATTCCCCGCCCGTGTGGGCGCTGCCGTTGGCCGGCGAGGTAATGCCCGGCGGGTTCGGAGCCACAGCCAGGGATAATGACGGGCAAAGGCACACGATGAAAAGACCGGTGATCAGCGCCGACAGGGCAAGGCGGAAGGGTATGGCCATGGGCAAACGTTCGTCCCGTTTCATGAAAACCTCACATGTGAAGTAAGCCTGTTTCCTGCTTTCATCGGCAGATCCTTCACGGTCCTTGACCCCGTTGTGCCGGCGGGGCTCAGGGCTCGATGGTGATGGTGATGGTGTCGATATCTTCCAGATTTCCGGCGTCCACGGCCCGGAGATTGATGATGATGGTGCCCGCCTGGAAAAATCTCACGGTGGGACTTCCCCCCTCACCGATGACATCATAGCTCCCGGCATACCAGATCAGCGAGCGGCCGGTCAGGTTGCCGTCCTCGTCATCTGTTCCCGATCCGGAAAAGGGGATCGACTGTCCCACGGAAAAGGTGCTGCCGTCCGCCGGGTAATGGATGGCGGCGACGGGGGGCGTGTTGATGATGGTGACGGCCACCGATGCCGTATCACTGGTTCCGGCACTGTCCGTGGCCCGAAGGGTGATGGTGTGGGAGCCGCTGGTCAGGCTGTGGGTCGTCACGGTATTTCCGGTGCCGACCTGGCCGTCCTTGCTCGAATGCCAGACCAGGGACAGGCCGCTCAGAAGGCCGTCTTCGGCGTCGTAACCGCTGCCGGTGAAATCGATGAAATCTCCCAGGTTGTATGTCGATCCCGTGGTCGGATAGGAGATGACGGCCGTGGGCAGGGTGTTGGACTGCGGGTTCATGGTGATGGAGACCGAGGTGCTGCCGGCCCATCCCTGGCTGTCCATGGCGGTCAGGGTGATCTGGTGGGTTCCCTGGGAAAGGGCACCGGTGGTGAAATGGGTTCCGGTACCGATGTGTCCGTCAATGCTGGAATCCCAGGACAGGGAACTCCCGGCCAGAACACGGTCTTCGGCATCGGTGGCCGATCCCGTGAAGGTCACCGTGTGGTCAACCTGGTAGACCGCCTCATCGCCGGGGGATTCGATCCTGGGCGTCGGGGCCGTGTTGGACCGCGGACCGTTGTCGTCATCGTCGGACCCGGTGCCCACGATACTGATCAGGCCAAGGCCGATGACAAGCAGAATGAGTGTTTTTCGCACCAGCATGCGACAGGTATCAACGAGTGCGTTCATCGTCTGTCACTCCTTTTTTCTATCATCGTGAGAACAACGGCCGCCGCCGGTCCGCCGGCGATGCAGGCCAGAATATCCAGGATATCGAAGGTTCCCTTCGCAAAATAGTTCAGAAGCCGCCCCTCGGGCAGCACGAGCCCAAGGATATCGGGTCGGGCCTGACCCAGTTCGAACAGGATGTTGACCAGAACCCAGAACATGCAGGCCCCGTAAGCGGACCGCCTGGTCGTCATAAGGGCCGCCGTGATCAGTGAAAAGGCGAACACATGGGCAAAGGCCGGAAGATTGTCGCCCAAAACGCCGAAAACGTCCGAGCCGCAGAAACTCAGGCTGAAACGGCCGGTCAGCCGATCGATCAGCCAGGCCGATGACGGGGACCGGTCCGTCAGGTAAACCAGGGCTCCCAGCGTCAGGGCGGCCAGGCCGATCAGAATCGGCCGGGGGGATATGGTATCAGTGTGCTGAATACGCGGCCCCTCCCACGGCACCCGCGCCTGCTCCGATGGCGGCGGCGGCTTCGATTTCAGCGGCGGTGGCCCCCACGGCCAGACCGCCGACGGTTCCGGCGGCCACACCCACGGTGGCTCCGGCCAGGGCGGCCAGGATGGCCCGGGACAGCTTGGTCCCGTGGTAGGCCTTGACCTGCCTGGGTTCGATGAAAATTTTCGTATTTACGATGGCCACGCCGTTTTTGTAGCTGATCAGCCGGGCCTGGGCGCCCCGGAGATAGGCGTTGGTCTCACTGGTCACCTGGTCTTCGGTGATGCCGGTCATGCCGGACTTGGTGTAGGCCGTGACCAGGATGCCTGACAGGCGTTCGGACAGTTTTCGGTAGCCGTCGATGGTGGCGGCCCTCTCCGCCAGGTATTTCTTTTGGTGGATGCTGCCGTTTTCCGGGTCGAACCCTTCACCGAAGACGCTGATGGTGATCTTGTTGTCCGACTCGCCCGGCTCCACCCCGGGCACCAGATTGGAAATGCTTCGGATGGGGTTCTCGTATTTGAACACCTGATGGGAACTGGTGCAGGCCGCCCCCAAGGCCAGGGCCGTCAGAATCGCCGTGATTCTCAGGGTTTGTCTGAACATATTCACCGTGGTAACCCTCCCTCGTTCGTCTGTCTTATAAACGGTGCGTCGGTCGAACGGCCTCAGGCCATTTTTTACGAAAAGCCCGTTTGATGACCGGAAAAAATCAACGCAAAGAACGCTGTGTCAAACGACTATGCAATGGATGTGCCATGGGTTGGAAGCGTGTTACGACGGGTTTTGAAGCGAACGGAAGGATATGAAGCGGGAAAATTATTCCCGTCCGGTAGGAAAGGCTGTGAGGCCGAAATTTATGGGTCCGGCCCCCGGCCCGATATGCCGGGGGCCGGGATCGCGTTGTTCAGGAGCCTTTGATGTCGTTGATAAAGGCGTCGATGGTGACGGCGGGAAGCGTCAAGGTCTTGACGGTCCCCAGGGCGCCGATTTCCGTCGCGATCCGGTAGATGGCCCGTTCGTCCTTGACCCGGATCACGGTCAGAAAATCATAGGGGCCCAGGAGGGCGTACTGCTCGACCAGTTCGCCGCCCCGGTGGGCCAGGGATTCGGCGTTCAGACGGGTTTTTTCGGGATGGTTCTGAATGAGTTTCTTGCCTTCTTCGGTCAGGGTGGTCAACATGATATAAGTTTGCATAATGGACCTCCTTCTAAGAATAGGAAAAACGGGGTGAAACCATCGTCACGGGCGTCAACGGCTGACAGTGTGAATTATAAAGGAAGCGCTGGGCGTCGTCAATCGCCGGTTTCCGAAAAGAGCATGTCAGAGGTTGACGATCTCGTAAAAAGTAAGTTTTTGGACGGCTTCGTAAAATGTTCGAGATCAAGGCTTGCGAATCCGCAAGGAATGAGGCGTACTAAGGGTACGGCGCAGTGACGAGGGATGACGCGTAACGCTTAAGATCGGACTTTTTACGGAGCCGTCAGAGGCTGATCCGCCCCTGGAATACCGTTTCGGCCGGTCCGGTCATGATGATATGGTCCCGTGCCCTGTCCCAGGTGACCGAAAGATCGCCGCCGTCGAGGCGCACCCGAACGTTTTCGTCCGTTTTCCCGTTCAGGACGGCGGCGACCACTGCGGCGCAGGCCCCCGTTCCGCAGGCCAGGGTGATGCCCGCACCCCGTTCCCAGACTTTCATTTTCAGTTCGGATGACGATACGATCTCGATGAATTCCACGTTGGTTTTTTCAGGAAACCGTTCGTGGGTTTCAAGAAAGGGGCCCAGGGTGGTCACCGGGCTTCGGTCGGCGTCATCCACGACGATGACGGCATGGGGATTGCCCATGGACACGGCGGTGAACGTCACAGGGCCGTAAGGCGTTTCAAGGGTGTCGGTCAGCCCGCCCTCCGGGGAGGGCCGGAAGGGAACGGCCTCAGGATCCAGCACGGGGCGGCCCATGTCCACGGTCACGGCCGTGATCTGTCCCGTTTGATCGAAGACCAGTCGGGGGACGATGACGCCGGCCGGGGTTTCCACCCGGATTTCCGTTTTGCCGGTGATGCCGGATTCATAGGCGAAACGGGCCAGGCAGCGTATGCCGTTGCCGCACATCTGGGCTTCACTGCCGTCGGAATTGATGATGCGAAAGCCCAGGTCGCAGGTGTCTGACGGCCGGATGATCAGAAGGCCGTCGGCGCCGATGCCGAACCTACGGTCACAGAGTCTGACCGCCAGGCCGGGATACGGATGTTTCCGTTCCAGGGTGAGGCTGCGGTCGTCGATGAGGATGAAATCGTTACCGATGCCGTGCATTTTTGTAAAGGTCAGATCCATGATGTGCTCCTTGAATATGAAAGGAAGTCATTGTAAGCCGAAATGAGTGATTGCGCAATGCCAATCGCGGCTCGAAAGAAATTGGCATTGCGACTTGCCGCGCTATTTGGTACTTATTTGCGGTGTTTTGAACACGGATGAAGAAAACAGAAATGAGATGGAGGTGCCGACCATGAGAAAAATGAGTTTATACGATGAGGCCCATGTGCTTGTGGCCGCCGTCCGGGTTCTGGAATTCAGGAAAAGCGCCACGCCGTCCCTCAAGGAAATCAGCGACTTCCTCGGCATGAACATCGACCGGGTGACCCGGATCAGCAACGATCTGAGGCACCTGGGTATTGTCAATATGGTGGACGGCCCCTTTGAGAGCATGAATCTGATCGTGGCCGACCATACGCTGATCGAAACGATCTCAAGGGACGTCAAAGAGATCAACATGGAAGACGAGATCCGCAAATTCCAGGAAAAGTCGAAAAACGTCTACGAAGACAAGGTCAAGGCCTTCAAGGAAGAGGCCAAGAAGAAGGAGAAGGCCCTGTTCGACGCACTCCAGAAGAAGCTCAAAGAGGAAGTCAAAAAATGAGGGCGGCCTGAAATAAGCCCGATTCCCGCGTTGCGTCTCATCTCCCGTCACATGCCGACATCGCCTCGCCGGGCAGGTTCCCAGGCCTGCCCGTCTTTTTTTATCCTTTTACGACGCCGTCAAAACTTGATGAACTCGTAAAATGTCATCAAGTGACGGCAAAGAAAAACGTTCGAGTTCAAGGCGTCGCGAATCCCGAGGAATGAGGCGTACTAAGGGTACGCCGCAGTGACGAGGGATGAAGCGCAACGCAGAAATCGGACGTTTTACGAAGCCGTCAAAACTCGATCCCCACCGATTTCAATGACGCGATCATATGATCATGGTGGGATCCCTTCCAGACGATATTGCCGCAGTCCGCGCACTGTTTGAATTCATGATAGTAACGTTTGGTCTTGGGCTCCAGCCGGTCGAGAATGGTCTCTTTTTTCACGGGAACCAGCGGGGCGTTGCAGATCAAACATCGCGAAAAGGGACAAAGCGGCCGGGGCAGGGCGAAAAAATCGAGAACCTCCCGCAGCTGGTCAAGGGGTCTGAGCGCTCGGATGTATCGGCCGAAGACAATCATCCGACGTTTGAAAAGCTCGATGTCCTTTGACAGGAGGATCCGGTGCTCATCCCGGGTGATCCGGGCCAGTTCGTCATCGTTTGCGCCGGGAATAAAGGCGGCGTCGAGGCCGACCATGCGAAGAAACGGCGCCAGTCTGGCGACGTTTTCGTCAACCGTGAAGCGCAGGTCGGGAAGGGGGACGGGGCGAAGGGGGCCGGGTTTTAGGACATCGACGGGCGGCGTCAGGGGTTCGATGACAAGATGCAGAAACGATGTGGGAATGAAGCCAAAGTCCAGGAGTTTCCCCGTGTGACGGATGCCGCCGATTTCCGTGTGGGGGATGCCGATCGCTTCGATGATGTCGCAGACGGTTGTCTTGCGCTCAAGGCGGTAGACCACGGTCCGTGATTTTTTTCGTCGTTTCAAAAACGGGTCGAAGGCGGGATGAAAATCGAAAACAAGATCACAGGGTGCGTTTCGGGGCATGGCGGTCACGCGTCCCAGTGCCCGGGGATGACGGTACCGCAGAATGCGCAGCGGCCGTCTGTGATACGAAAATCGCCGATCCGGTAGCCGTTCCGCTCGATGATGCGTTGGTTGCAGCCGTGGCAGTAAGTGTGGCTGCCGTCATGGCCGGGGACGTTGCCCACATACACATAACGGAGCCCCTCGGCCATGGCGATCTCACGGAATCGGGACAGGACGGCCACGGGGGTGGGGGCCAGCCGGTCGAGTTTGTACTGGGGGAAGAACCGGGTGATATGAAGGGGATGGTCCGGGCCGAGGTTTTCAAGCATCCAGCCGACCATCCGCCGGGCCGTCTCCGCGTCGTCGGTGTAGCCCGGAACCACCAGATGGGTGATTTCCAGATGGACGTTTCTCTCGTGCAGGGTTTTCAGGGTCGCAAGCACCGGCTCGAGGCGTCCGCCGTTGAGTTTGCGGTAGACGGCGTCGCTGAAGGACTTGAGATTGATGTTGGCAGCATCGAGAACGGTGCACAGGGTGTTTAAGGGGCCGGGGTTCAGGTAGCCGTTGGAAATATAAAGGTTGGCCAGTCCCTGTGCCCTGGCCTGTCTGGCCGTGTCCAGCATGTATTCGAAAAAGGTGCTTGCCTCGGAATAGGTGTAGGCCACGGACAGGCAGCCTGAAGCCCGGGCTTCGGCGACGGCCGCCTCCGGAAAGAGGTCGCGGCTTTGAACCTCGTGGGGTTTGGCCTGGGAGATTTCCCAGTTCTGGCAGTTCAGGCAGCGGAAATTGCAGCCTGCCGCGCCGATGGAAAAGGCCAGGGTCTGCGGTTTGAAATGATAAAGGGGCTTTTTTTCCACCGGATCCACATGGACGGCGCAGGGATTGCCGTAGACCAGGGTGTACAGACGGCCCCCCTTGTTGACTTTCGACCGGCAGACACTGCGGTCGTTTTCCGAGAGTTCGCAGGCGTTGGGGCAGATATCGCAACGGACACGGCTGCCGGGAAGAGACGTGTAGGAAAAGGCTTCCCGGGACCAGGCCCAGAGTTCGTCCGGGGCGTCGTTTCTGAAAACCGTTCCGGTGATGTCCTCCGCGCCGGACGTCAGGACACCGGCGGTGAAGGCTTTGAGATCAAAGGCTCCGGGCCAGGCGAGGCAGGCCGGCAGGCAAAGGCCTGAGGCGATAAATCGGCGACGGGTGACGGGTGGCATTTTATCCCTCCCTCAACGTTTGTATAAGGGTGTTATAATACAGGCACGAAAAAAATTCAAATTGTCCGGCCGGTTTTCGTCCGGTCCGGTTCGATAGGGTTGTATTCTTTCTTAAACATCATTTCGATTAAAAATTGATGTTCATGCCCGACCATGTTATAGTTGCTCATAATTTTTACGGTACGATATCGACCACACCCATGTGCACGGCAAACAGACGAAACGAATTCTTGATGAACGCGTAAAAAGTTGTCAAACGACGGCAAAGAAAAACGTTCGAGTTCAAGGCGTCGCGAATCCCGAGGAATGAGGCGTACTAAGGGTACGCCGCAGTGACGAGGGGTGAAGCGCAACGCAGACACGAAGTGAAGCTTTAGCGCTAAATCGGACGTTTTACGAAGCCGTCAATTCTTGTCTTCATTCAACACAAAACGATACGCCTGACCGATTGTTTGACCGATTGTTTGTTTTTGGGATCGGGTTTGATTTTGGGATCGGGTTTGATTTTCACCCCTCGGATCTGAGCGATGATGAATAAATTTTTACGACAGGGATGATCATGATAAACAACTGGAAGTTGGGACCGAAGCTGATCGGCGGCTTCGGTACCGTGCTGGCTCTTTTTGTCTGTGTGATGGTTCTCTACCATAATTCGGTCACCTATTCCACGAACACCTTCAATGCCCTGATGGATCTCGAGCAGGCCATTTCCGAGCATGCGGCCCAGATGGAAATCAGCCTGTTCCAGGCGCGCATCGAGGAAATGAATTATCTGAACCGCCCGGATGAGGCCCATCGCACCGGACTGTTGACCTTCGTGGACGGGGTGATTGCCCAGGCCGATATCATCGCCGCCCTGGCCGAGAAGGCCGATGACAGGGAAACCCTTGAAAAGATTAAGACGATTCAGGGCGGTGCCCGTTCGTACCGGGACGATTTCAACAAGGTCGTCGACGCGATCAACACCCGGGGCGTGGACGAGACGTCGGGCCTATTGGGGGCCTTCAACAAGACCGTGACCATTTTCATGGACAACATGAGCCTTTTGGAGGTGGAGGAGCATTATTTCGAACTGCTGATTCTGAACAAACTCCAGGCCGAATACATGCTCTACCGCACCGAGGCTCTCGCAAACAGCATGCGGGACAGCATCGACAGGTTCATCGCCCTGGCCAACGAAAAAGAAGCCAACGCGGTCAAGGACATTATCAACAACATGATTCTCGATGTGATCCCCCGCTTTGCCATTCATTTTGACGCTCTTGTGAAAAAGAAAGATCTGGCGGATATCCATGACCCCGACTACAAGGCCATGCGATCGCTTTTGAAGGAAATAACCGAAATTCTCGGGGCCGCCTATTTCAAGCAGGCCAGGGCCTATGCCCTGGATATCAGGAACAATGAGAAAGATTACCTGCTGACGGGTGATCCGCGCTATGTCAAGTCGACCAAACAGTCCATCCAGAACGTTCTGGATGCCTTGAAGGTGGCCACCGTCGAGGACGATTATAAAGAGGTGGGCCGGGACAATCTGGCCGAGTATGTCAAGGCCTTCGACACGCTGGTGGCCGTGGATCAGAAGATCAAGGCCCTGAAGGAACGCATGCTCGGGACAGTGAACGCCATCCTTCCCATCGTGGAGGAACTGAACGAACGGGCCCAGGCCGTGAGCACGGAAAAACGCCAACAGGCGGAAACACGGATTCGAAACCGGGTGGCCATGGCCTTTGCCATCGGTCTGTGTGCCATTGTCCTTGGGATTGTCCTGTCCATCGTGATCACCCGGGGCATCACGCGGCCGATCGTCGCCACGGTCGAATTCGCACGGAATATGGCCCAGGGGGACCTGACCCAGAAACTGGCCATCCGGCGAAAGGACGAGGTCGGTATCTTGTCCGAATCGCTCAACGCCATGGTGGCCAACCTCAATGTCATGTTTCAGGACATCACCCGGGGTGTGAATGAGCTGACCGACGCCTCGTCGTCTTTGTCGGATATTTCCGGTGAGATGCTCGGGGGGGCCGAAAAAACTTCGGAAAAATCGAATTTTGTTTCCGAAGCCTCTGAAAAGATGAACGACACCATCGCCCAGGCGGCCCAGACGGTTCAGGCCTCGGCGGACAATATGGAAACGATTGCCCGGACCACCGAGGATATGAACCATACCATCCAGGGAATCGCCCGGAGTACCGACGAGGCCAGAAAGATTTCCGATTCCGCCGTGATCCAGGCGGACAGTGCCACACGCAAGATCGGGGCCCTGGAGCAGGCCGCCATGGATATCGGCAAGGTCACCGACACGATCCGCGACATTTCCGAACAGACCAACCTGCTGGCCCTGAACGCCACCATCGAATCCGCCCGGGCCGGAGAAGCGGGAAAAGGGTTTGCCGTGGTGGCCGGGGAAATCAAGGCCCTGGCCCAGCAGACCGCCGAAGCCACCCGTGAAATCAGTGAACGCATCGACGGTGTCCAGACCATTTCACGGGAAACCATGGACGAGATCAAGGCCATCACCGACGTGATCAATGCGGTCAACGATATCGTGCTGTCCATTTCATCGGCCGTCAGCGAACAGACCCAGGCCACCCGGGACATGAGTGAAAACATCGTCCAGTCCAGCCGGGGAGTTCAGGCCATCAATGAAATGATGGCGGAGAACTCGGCGGTCACCGCCGACATTGTCCGGGATATCGCCGAGGTCAGCCGGGCTGCCGAAGAGATGAATCACAGCAGCCGCAAGGTCACCCGGAGCTCCGAAGGGCTGATGCATCTGGCCGGACGGCTCAAGGAGATGGTCGGCCGGTTCAAACTCTGATCGGGATGTTACCGGTTCATTGTGTCTGACGCAATGAACCGTAAACAAGGCCTTGGCCTGATAACCACCTTCACACACAACAAAAAAAGGAGCATGACCATGATGAGAAAAGCGATCGTTCTTCTGACGGCGTTGATGCTGACATCGGCTTCCGCCTGGGCTTTGGAACTGGGTGGGGTCGAGATCCCCGATACCGCGGCGATCAGTGACACGAATCTTGTTCTTAACGGGGTGGGTCTGAGAAAGAAGTTCGGTATGAAGATCTATGCCGTGGGCCTGTATCTTAAAGCCAAATCCACCGACGGCCAGGCCATAATCGATGCCGACGAACCCATGCGGCTTGAAATGCACTGGCGCATGTCCTCGCCGTCCCAGAAAATCGATGAAACCTATTATGAAAGCTTTGCCGGTTCCGTGGGTGCGCCCAAGGCCAGCAGCTACGGTCCCCAGACGGATTTCGGCCCCATGTCCAAGGATATCGTGACCTTCATGAGCTGGCTGAACCAGCGGGCCACGACCAAGCAGGACGTCTGGACCTATGACTACATTCCCGGCAAAGGCACCGAGGTTTATATCAACGACGGCACCAAAAAGGAACTCAAGGGCGTGGTTCCCGGTCTTGATTTCAAAAAAGCCCTGTTCAAAATCTGGCTGGCCGAAGATCCCCCCGTGGGCAAAGGCCTGAGAGAGGACCTTCTCGGCATGTAACACACCGCGCCCTTGGGGCGGGGACCTCCCCCCGCCCCATCCGCCGGTCCAGCCCGTTCACTTCGTTCGCACTGTCCACCTCGTCCACTCTCGTCCGTGTCCCCGTTAAAAATCTTGACAAACTTTCGCCATATAATTAAAGTTGGCTTTAACTTTATAATGACGTTCACGCTAACGTTAAGAATGGGGCGGCTTCCCTCCGGAAAAATCGGGTGTCAACCCAATGGGGGAGCGGTGGACAAAACCGTCAACAAGGAAGGGAAAAAAGGACAATGGCACAGTTTATCGCGGATCGCAGGGACATCGACTTTGTTTTAAACGAGCAGTTCAAGGTGGATGAACTCAGCAAACACGAACGTTTCGCCGAGTTTAACCGGAAGACCATGGACCTTATCATCGGTGAAGCCAGGAACCTTTCGCTGAAAGAAGTCCTGCCCACCAACGTGATCGGGGACAGGGACGGCTGTGAATACGTGAACGGCACCGTCAAGGTTCCGCCGGAATTCCATAAAGTATGGAACCTTTTCCGGGACGGAGAATGGATCGCCATGACCGAGAAACCCGAATGGGGCGGCCAGGGCATGCCCCACTCCCTGGCCGTGGCGGCCACGGAATACCTGAACGGCGCCAACATGGCCATGTTCATGTACGTGGCCCTCACCCACGGCGCCGCCAACCTGATTGAAGCCTTCGGTACGGAAAAACAGAAAAAACTGTATCTGAAAAACATGTACTCCGGCAAATGGACCGGCACCATGCTGCTCACCGAACCCCAGGCCGGATCGGACGTGGGTGCGCTCACGACCACGGCGAAGAGAAATGACGACGGCACCTATTCGATCACCGGCAACAAGATTTTCATTTCCGGCGGTGAGAACGATTTTGCCGAAAACATCGTCCATCCGGTTCTGGCCCGCATCGAGGGCGCTCCGGCCGGAACCCGGGGTATTTCACTGTTTCTGGTTCCCAAATACCGGGTAAACGACGACGGGTCTCTGGGCGCGTTCAACGACGTGGTCTGCACCGGCATCGAACACAAGATGGGCATCCACGGCAACTGCACCTGCTCGCTTGCCCTGGGCGGCAAGGGTCAGTGCGTGGGAACCCTTCTCGGTGAAGAGAACAAGGGCATGAAGGCCATGTTTCAGATGATGAATGAAGCCCGCCTCTACTGCGGCGTCCAGGGCCTGTCCCTGGCTTCGTCCTCGTTCATGAACGCCCAGAACTATGCCAAACAGCGCGTTCAGGGCCCCAACCTGATGACCATGATGGACAAAAACGCCCCGGCAGTGCCCATCGTCCAGCACCCGGATGTTCGGCGCCAGCTGATGACCATGAAAGTCTATGTGGAAGGAATACGAAGCCTGCTTTATTATGTGGCCTACCTGACCGACACCATGCATGTGACGGAAAACGAACAGGAAACGGAACGGCTCCAGGGTATCATCGACGTTCTGATTCCCGTGGCCAAGGGTTATGTGACCGACAAGGGGTTCGAGGTCTGCTCCCATGGGATCCAGGTTTACGGCGGATACGGTTTTATCGAGGAGTATCCCCAGGCCCAGCTGATGCGCGACGCAAGGATCACCATGCTCTACGAGGGAACCAACGGCATCCAGGCCATGGACCTTTTGGGCCGGAAACTGGGTATGAAAAAGGGAAAACCCGTGATGGACCTGATGGCCGAAATCAATAAAACCATCGCTCAGGCCAAAGCAAACGACGCACTCAAAGACCTGGGCCGGGATCTGGAAGAGGCCCTGGCAAAACTCGGTGAGGTGGCCATGCACATGGGCAAAACCGCCATGAGTGCCGAGGTGATGAGCGCCTTTGCCTTTGCCCATCCCTTCCTTGAGGTCACCGGCGATTTGGTGATGGCCTGGATGTTGTTGTGGCGTGCCCTGGTCGCCTCGGAAAAGGTCGAAGACAAGAAAAAGGACCGGGTGTTCTATATCGGACAGATGAAATCCGCCGAGTTCTTCATCGAGGCCGTTCTGCCCGTCACCCTGGGCAAGATGAACGCCATTTTGAAAACCAGCCGGGCCGCCGTGGAAATCCCCGAAGACGCCTTTGTCAACTGATCGCGTGAACGCTTCGGACTCGCCGCCGTGATTCAGGCACCATGAAAAAACCGCCCGTCCCGACGATAGGGGGCGGGCGGTTTTTTTTAGTGAACCCCAACCAGTTTTTCCGGCCTGTTGTAATTGATCAGAACGATACCGATGATAAACGCCGCCAGTTCCGATAAGGGCAGGACGATGAAAATGCCCTGATCCCCGGTCATGCGCGGCAGGATCAGCAGAAACAGAACCGGCAGGAACAGGTTCCGGCAAAGGGAGACCGCCGTCGACTGCACCGCCCGGTTCATGGCGGTCAGGTAGGATGAAAACACGATGTTGATGCCGTTGAGCAGGAAGATCGGCCAGATGCCGGCCATGAACCCGGTGGCCAGCGTGAGGATTTCCATGTCGTCCGATGCGATGAACAGCCCGGCCAAGGCATGGGGAAACACAATCAGCGCAAGGCTGATCCCAAGGCCGACGGCAAACACGGTCAGGGTCGAAATGCCCAGAAAATCCGAGATTCGGGACGGTTTTTTCGCCCCGTAGTTTTTGCTGACCACCGGCTGGATGGAATCGCTGATGCCGCAGTTGATGATGATGCCTCCCAGAATGATGCTGTTGATCACGGAAAAGGCCGCCACCCCGTTTTCTCCCATCCGCTGCATGATCACCCAGTTGAACACGAAGGTCAGAAGGCCCGCCGACACCTCGTTCGAGAATTCTGAAAACCCGTTGAAGGCCCCTTTCAGGGCTTCGGACAGGCCCGAGACATTACCCTTGAACCGTAATCGTGTTTTGTTCATGATAAACGGCGCGGCAAGCGCCGCAACCGTGATCAGCTCGGACAGGCCCGTGCCGATAGCCGCGCCGGTATGCCCCATGCCCAGCCTCACAATAAACCACCAGTCCAGAGCCACGTTTATCAGGCTTCCGGTGATCATGATTCCGGCGGCGAAGAGGGGGCGGCCGTCCACGCGCAGAAAGGCCGACAGGCAGACGATTCCGGCCTGACAGACGAAAAAGAGCATCATGATTCTCACGTATTCCCGGGTTTTTCCGAAGATGGCCTCATTGGCGCCGAGCAGGGAGACCAGCGGATCCGTAAACATCAGTCCCAGGGCCGTGGCGGCAAGGGCGATGATCACGGAAAGGATCACCGTCTGGGAGAAAACGGCATTGGCCCGATCCCCATCCCGCCTGCCTAAGTACCGGCCGCAGAGGGCGGCGCCGCCCACGGCCAGCATCAGGGCGATGCCGATGACGGCGGTGGATACCGGAATGGTCAGGTTGACGGCGGCCAGGGCATGGGCGCCTGCGTGATTTCCCAGAAACATGCCGTCGATGACCACCGCTCCGGACAGGGCCGTCATGCTCAGGACTGACGGGATGGAATAATAGAAAAAGACGGGAACGGTTTTGCCTTTGACGGGATCGAACATCGTTTTCATACGTCACACACACTTTTTTTGTCCCTCCGGATTTCTGCTCCGGAGGGGTTGATACAGCCCCTGTCCGGTCAAACGATGGGACAGGGACACAACACCCCCTGAAAGCCGTTACCGGTCTTCAAACCGCGGTCGGAAAGGGAATCATACGTGAGACGAAAAGGCGCGTGAATGTTTGAAACGAGGGTGAAGCCGGTATGATGAGAGGGCCGTCAGCGGGGGGCCAGTCCCCGGAGGAACGAGGTAAGGACCAGTTCCGGGGCCTGCTTGGGGGCGATGTCGCCGTCGGATATGGTTACCCAGGCGGTGTAGATCAGGTTGTCCAGCACCGCGGCCACCCAGGCCCGGGGAATATCCGGGGCGATGACCCCTTCGGTTTTCAGCCGGGTCGACAGATCGGTCATCAAAACCAGCTGTTTGTTGTAGATGGTGTCGACGCCGTCGCCGTCCACGTGGATTGCCTCGGCGCTGAGAAAATGGAAACTGGCTCCGATGGGCACAAGAACCCGGATGATTTTCGCAAGGGTTTCGGCGGCCGGAAGATTTTGTTCGAGAATCGGCCGGGTGGCATTCTCGATCCGGCGCTCGGCCTCGTCGATCAACTCACGGATCAACTGCTTGCGGGATTTGAAGTGACGGAACAGGGTGGCCCGGCCCACGTCGGCCCCTTCGGCGATATCGTTCAGCGATGCCTTGGGGTTTTTGGCCAGAATGCTGAGCGACAGGTTCAGCAGCTTTTCCTTGGTGCGTTGTTGTTTCCCTGTTTCCATGGTGTCCCGTTTGTCGGTTCACATGCTTCAATTGGTTATTAATTGAAACATATGAGGTTTTAAAGCTCAAATTTAATCATTCAAGATCAAAATGATACTTTAGTGTATCATTTAATGTGTGGAAGTCAAGCGGTTTTTTGGTGGATTAATCCCTTTATCAAAACGGATAAATGGTTTAAACTGCCCGCGTTACAAGAACAATGGAGGGTTTTAAGGCGATGTTTTTTGCAGGAATCGGCGTGCATCCCAACCGGTCGGACATTCCGGTGGTCGTGGTGGAAAAGGTGCTGAAAAACGCCCGGAAGGAATACCATGTCCGGGACATCCGGGTGCTTTCCACTGACGAAACGGGCACCGTTGGACCGGCGGCGGCACTTCGGGCCGTCTACGAGGACGACCGTTTTTTGAGAAAAAAGAAGGTGTTCAGCCAGAACAAGCGTCCGCCCAAAAACACCTATACCCCGCCGCTTCTTGTCGTGTCCGCGGAAAACGGCGGGGACGGACTGGTCCGGGATCTCCGGGCGGAGGGCATTCCCGTGGACGCCCTGTTTTTCGACCATGACGCAGGCTGGGTCCGGAACGATCCGAAAATCTTGAGGTTCGGAACGGATTATCATCTGGACCGGCATCAGCTGGACACCCAAAAACCGCTTTTATCATCATCCCGGCTCACGATACCGGACGATCTGCCTGAAGCCGGCCTGCTCAGCGAGGAGATCATGCGATTTTCGGGCAGCAACGCCCATGCCTTTGTTTTTGACGACGCGGGTTTTCATGTGCTGGGATCCTTTCTTTCCGTTCTCTGGCATATGGAAACCATTTTCCATATCAAACGATATTGATTCGGCAAAAATTTTTCGGCAACGCTGTTCGCGGGGCAAAGCCATTAAATTCAGCATCAGATGGGCACGCTTTGCTTTGCCCATCCTACTGGCGACACAGGGTAGGATTGACAAAGCAAAGCGTGCCCATCAGTTTGGACAACTGGACAACGCGGATTTTTTTTAAAAACCCGATCCAATCAGTTGACATTCTTTTCAATTATTATAAAAATCCATCGCTTTGAATTCAGGATGGGGGTGGTGATGAAACAGCCGGTTATTGCGTTGCAGCAGGTGGGAAAGCGGTTCCATGATCACTGGGCCGTCGACAATATCAGTCTTGACATCTACCCCGGGGAATTTCTGACCATCCTGGGGCCGTCGGGCTGCGGAAAGACCACGATTCTCAGGATTATCTCGGGGCTTGAATCCTGCGACCGGGGTACGATCCTGATCAACGGCGTGGTCCACAACGACATTCCGGCCAGCCAAAGGGACGTGAACACGGTCTTCCAGAGTTATGCCCTGTTTCCCCACATGACCGTGTTCGAGAACATCGCCTTTGGTCTGTCCATCAAAAAGACGGACAAGGCCCTGATCCGGTCCAGGGTGGCGGACGCCCTTGCCATGGTCAAGCTGTCGGGCCTCGAAAACCGCAAGATATTCCAGCTGTCCGGGGGCCAGCAGCAGCGGGTGGCCATTGCCCGGGCCATCGTCAACGAACCCCTGATCCTTCTTTTGGACGAGCCTTTGTCGGCCCTCGACTACCGTCTGCGCAAGGACATGCGCATCGAACTCAAGCAGCTGCACCGCAAGCTGGGCATCACCTTTATCTTTGTCACCCACGACCAGGAAGAGGCCCTGACCATGTCCGACCGGGTGGTGGTGATGAATAAGGGCCGCATCGAACAGGACGGCACCCCCAAGGCCATTTACGAAAAACCGGTGAACCTGTTTGTGGCCAATTTCGTCGGCGAGAGCAACGTGTTCGACGGGAGGGTTCTTTCCGTAAACGGCAAACGTATGGATATCGACATGGGCGGCCAGACCGTAAACCTCGAAAACAGCCGGGGCTTTTCGGAAGGGGACCGGGTGAAGATCCTTCTCCGTCCCGAAGACATGAAGGTGGAAAAAAAAGGCGGCGAGCCCTGTGCGCCCGGTTTGTTTTCCGGGAAAGTCCAGGATCTGATCTACAAAGGGACCACGGTGGACCTGATCATCCGGCTCGATGACGGAAAAGAGGTGTTTGTCACGGAGTTTTTCAACGAGGACGCCGCGGACATCTATTATGCTCCCGGAGAAGCCGTCTGCCTGAGCTGGATCGACGGCTGGGAGGTGGTACTTTCCGATGAATAGGCTGCTCTCGTTCAAGACCTTTGCGATCGCCCTGATCGTGTCCTGGATTCTGGTGTTCATTTTCGTGCCCAACCTTCTGGTTCTGATCATCAGCTTTCTTCAGCGTGACGAGGCCCGTTTCGTGTCCCTGCCGCTTTCGTTCGATCACTACAGGGCCCTGTTTGAGCCGGTCTATTTCAAAATTTTCACCAAATCGCTGACCTACTCCTTTTTCACCACCCTGATCTGTCTGGTCACGGCCTACCCCTTTGCCTGGATTATCAGCCGGTCGGACAAGCGGTACCGATCCATCCTTCTGATTATGGTGATCATCCCCTTCTGGACCAGTTCCCTGATCCGCACCTATGCCCTTGTGATTCTTATGAAAGCCAACGGGTTAATCAATGCGCTTCTGATGGGCATCGGGCTGATCGATCAGCCTTTGACGATGCTCTACACGGATACGGCCGTGTATGCGGGGCTGGTGTATTCGCTGCTGCCCTTCATGATTCTGCCTCTCTACGCCACCCTTGAAAAAATGGACATGCGTCTGATCGAGGCGGCCCGGGATCTGGGTGCAGGCAACCTGCCGATTTTCTTCCGGGTGATCTGGCCCCTGTCCCTGCCCGGGGTGGTGGCGGGGTGCATCATGGTTTTCCTGCCGACCATGGGCCTGTTCTACATCCCCGATCTTCTGGGCGGGGCCAAGTCCATGCTTATCGGTAATTTCATCAAGAACCAGTTCCTGACCGCACACAACTGGCCCTTCGGCTCGGCGGCCAGTGTCTTTCTGACCGTGTCCATGCTGGTCATGATGCTGATCTATTTTCTGGTGATGAAAAAGGTGGAACACGCGCAGCTGGAGAGGGGACTATGAAGAGAATCGCCAATGTGTCCTACCTGACCCTCGTCTACCTGTTCCTGTATGTACCGATTCTGGTTTTGATCGTGTTTTCGTTTAACAACGCGAAATACTCGACGTCCTGGAAAGGCTTTACCCTGATGTGGTACAGCCGGCTGTTCAACAACACGCTTCTGATGGATGCCTTCGTCAATTCCATCACCGTGGCCCTGATCGCAAGCGTCTGCTCCTGCATCCTGGGAACGCTGGCCGCCGTGGTGTTTTTCAGGTACCGCTTCGCCGGACGGAAGGTGCTGCACACTCTGATTTTTTTTGTGATGATGAGCCCCGACATCGTCATGGGCATTTCGCTTCTGGCGTTTTT
The DNA here is from genome assembly GCF_054657895.1 of Desulfatiferula olefinivorans. Classification (NCBI taxonomy): domain Bacteria; kingdom Pseudomonadati; phylum Thermodesulfobacteriota; class Desulfobacteria; order Desulfobacterales; family Desulfobacteraceae; genus Desulfatiferula; species Desulfatiferula olefinivorans. The sequence goes on from NZ_BAAHXV010000004.1 coordinate 233,685, forward strand.
CATTCTGATCGGGTTGGAAACCGGCTTTCTGACCCTTCTTCTGGCCCATATCACCTTCTGTTTCCCCTTTGTGGTGGCCACGGTGTTTGCAAGGCTGCGGGGCTTTGACCGATCCATCATCGATGCGGCCCGTGATCTCGGGGCCGGAGAATTCCGGATCTTCACCCGCATCATCTTTCCGCTGATTCTGCCCGCGGTGGCTGCGGGCTGGCTGCTCAGTTTCACCTTGTCCCTGGACGACGTCATTGTCAGTTTTTTCGTCACCGGGCCGAGTTACGATATTCTGCCCCTCAAGATCTATTCCATGGTTCGCCTGGGCGTCAAGCCCGAGGTGAACGCCCTGTCCACCCTGCTGTTCACCTTTACCCTGGTGAGCGTGCTCTGTTCCCACTTTCTTGTGAAGGAGAAACGAAAATGAAACGGATGCTTGTCGCGTTGCTGGCTCTGATCCTGGCGGCCCCGGCCCTTGCCGCCGACAAACAGGAAGTCTATGTCTACAACTGGACCGAATACCTGCCCGATGAGGTCATCGCCTCGTTTGAGGCCGAGACGGGCATCAAGGTGGTGTATTCCACCTACGACAGCAACGAGGCCATGTATGCCCGGCTCAAGATTTTGAAGGGCGGTTCCTACGACGTGGTCTTCCCCTCGGCCTATTTTGTCCACAAGATGCGTAATGAAGGGCTGCTTGCCCCCATCGACAAAACGAAAATTCCCAACACCAAAAACCTCGACGACCGGCTTCTGAACAAACCCTATGACCCGGATAACGCCTACAGCATTCCTTATGTCTGGGGGTCCACCGGTATCGGCTATAACGGCGATCTGGTCAAAAAGGAAGAAGTCGATTCCTGGGCCGCCCTGTTCGATCCGAAATTTAAAAACAAACTGGTGTTCAACGACGATATCCGGGAAGTGTTCGGCGTGGGCCTGAAGGTGCTGGGCTATTCGGTCAACGACACCGACCCCGCCCACATCGAGGCGGCCTACGAAAAACTCAAGACCCTGATGCCCAACATCCGGCTGTTCGCATCGGATTCCCCCAAACAGGCTTTCCTCAACCAGGAAGTCACCGCAGGCATGATCTGGAACGGGGAGATCTTCATGGCCGCCGAGGAAAACCCGGCCATCGGATACGTTTATCCCAGGGAAGGGGCCATGTTCTGGGTGGACAACATGGTCATTCCGGTGAACGCCCCCAACAAGGACAACGCCCACCGTTTCATCGACTACATCCTCAAACCCCAGGTGGCCAAACAGATCTGCGAATACGTGGGCTATGCCCCGGCCAACAAGATCGCCATTCTGCTCTATGACAAGGCGCTCAAACAGAACAAGACCGTCTTCCCGGACACGGCCGACATCGAAAAAGGGGAATTTCAGGTGGACGTGGGCGACGCCATCCTGGTCTACGAAAAATTCTGGGAAAAACTGAAAACCGGCAATTGATGCCGTCATTGAATTGATCCCTCCCGCAGGGGCAGGCCCCCGTGCCTGCCCCGTTCGTCATGCCGTCATGCCGCTCGGGTCGTGATGGTCTCGTAACACCCTCAAAAAAAAATCAGTCTTGATCTAAGTCAAGGAACCTTCCCGACCGTTTGCGTATAGTGGGATCAAACGTAAGGCAATGACCCGTCAGAATTGACGACAAGCGATCAGTCAATAACCAAGGAGAAAATCACATGTTCTGTTTTCAGTGCGAGCAAACGGCAAAAGGCAAGGGATGCGAAACCATAGGTATCTGCGGCAAACAACCTGACGTGGCGGCTCTTCAGGATCTTTTGATTCACAGTGTCAAACACCTGTCCGTGGTGGCCAAAAAGGCTGCGGCAAAAGGCGTCCGCGACGGGGCCATCGATCATTTCACCTGTGAAGCGGTTTTTTCCACCCTGACCAACGTGGACTTCGATCCGGAGCGGTTTGTCGCCATGATCCGGGCCTGTGCGGAGTATACGGATCGCCTGGCCGGACGGGCAGGGATTGAGGTTGCCAAGGGTCCCCACTGCGATGTGGCCGGAAAAAGCAAAGACGAGCTGGCGGCCATGGGTGAAAAGGTCGGCATCATGGCCGATCCCCTGCTTAACGCGGACATCCGATCCCTCCGCGAACTGTTGACCTACGGCATCAAGGGTCTGGCCGCCTATGCGGACCATGCCGCCATTCTTGGCCAAAGAGATACGGTGATTTACGATTTCATCTACGAGGCCATGGCCGCCACCCTCGATGACGGCCTCGGCGTCAACGATATGGTGGGGCTCTGCCTGAAATGCGGCGAGGTGAACATCCGGGCCATGGAACTTCTGGACGCAGGCAACACCGGCACCTACGGTCACCCGGTTCCCACGGCGGTGCCCCTTTACGCGAAAAAAGGCAAGGCCATCCTGGTGTCCGGTCACGATCTGAAGGATCTGGCCATGCTGCTCGAACAGAGCCAGGGCAAAGGCATCAACGTTTACACCCACGGCGAAATGCTGCCCTGTCACGGGTACCCGGAGCTGAAAAAATACAGTCATTTCTATGGACATTACGGCACAGCCTGGCAGAATCAGGCCAAGGAATTCGACGCCTTCCCCGGAGCGATTCTGATGACCACCAACTGCATCCAGAAGCCCCGGGAAACGTATAAGGATCATATTTTCACAACCGGTCTGGTGGGCTGGCCCGGCCTGACCCACATCGCGGACAAGGATTTCACCCCGGTGATCGAAAAGGCCCTTGCCCTGCCGGGATTTGCCGAGGATACGGCCGGAAAGACCGTCATGGTGGGCTTTGCGAGGAACGCGGTTCTCGGTGTGGCCGACAAGGTCATCGAGGCCGTGAAATCCAAGGCCATCCGTCACTTTTTCCTGGTGGGCGGCTGCGACGGCGCCAAACCCGGCCGCAACTACTACACGGACTTTGTGGAACAGGTGCCCAAAGACTGCATGGTCCTGACCCTGGCCTGCGGCAAGTTCCGTTTCTTTGACAAGGATCTGGGCGACATCGGCGGCATTCCGAGACTTCTGGACATCGGACAGTGCAACGATGCCTACTCGGCGGTGCAGATCGCCGTGGCCCTGGCCGGTGCCTTTGACTGCGGGGTCAACGATCTGCCCCTGTCGTTCATTCTCAGCTGGTACGAACAGAAGGCCTGCGTGATTCTGCTCAGCCTGCTGCATTTGGGGATCAAAAACATCAAGCTCGGGCCCTCGCTGCCGGCCTTCATTTCACCCAATGTGCTGAACGTTCTGGTGGAGAATTTCAATATCGCCCCGATCAGCACGGTGGAGAAAGACATGGCCGAGTGCCTGGGATAACCCGTCAATCATGAATACCGGGTCACGGTGATCCGTGATCCGGTCCGGGCCGCCAAATACGGTCCGTATGCCTAAGGAGGTGCGCGATGAAATGCCCCGGACAGGATACCCAGTATTGGAGCAAAAACGCCATTTTTGATGCCAAGTGCCCCAAATGCGGACACACCGTCGAATTTTTCAAGGACGACACCGCACGAAAATGCGGGGCCTGCGGCCACCGTTTCGCCAACCCCAAGATGGATTTCGGGTGTGCCTCTTACTGTCAGTATGCCGAACAGTGCCTGGGCTCGCTGCCGCCCGAACTGATGGCCGAGCGGGGGGACCTGCTCAAGGACCGGGTGGCCGTGGCAATGAAACGGTATTTCAAAAGCGACTTCAAGCGCATCGGCCACGCCACCCGGGTGGCCCGCTACGCCGAGCGGATCGGCAAAGAAGAGGGCGGCAATCTGTCGGTGATCATCACCGCCGCCTACCTTCACGACATCGGCATCCATGAGGCCGAGAGGCGATACAACAGCACGGCGGCACGGTATCAGGAAGAACTGGGCCCCGCTATCGCCGAAGAGATTCTGAAAAAACTGGGGGCTTCGACGGAGATGATCGAGGAGGTCTGCGACATGGTCGGCCATCACCATCACCCCCGTGAAAACGAGACGACCAACTTCAAGGCGCTCTACGACGCGGATCTGATCGCCAACCTGGAAGACAACAAAAAGGACGAACCCATCAGCGAGGACCGCTTGAACCGCATCATCGAGAAATCCTTTCTCACGGCAAGCGGCGGCGACCTGGCCCGGAAAACGTTGCTCTAATAAGGAGAACCATCATGAAAGTCATGCGAAAAATAATCGAAATCGACGAAGACAAATGCACAGGCTGCGGCCAGTGTGTGGTGGCCTGCGCCGAGGGCGCCATCGAAATCCGGGACGGCAAGGCGAAAATTATACGGGATGTGCTGTGCGACGGGCTGGGGGCCTGTATCGGCGAATGTCCCGAGGATGCCCTGCACATCATCGAGCGGGAAGCCGAGGAGTTTGACGAGGCGGTGGTTCACGAACACCTGAAACAGATGGAACAGCAGAAAGCGGGCGCCCCCATGGCCTGCGGCTGCCCGTCGTCCCAGATCCAGAGCTTCGGTGCCGCTTCATCCTGCCAGGGTGCCAATGTGCCCAGGGCCGTTTCCGGCGGCCCGTCGGCCCTGACCCAGTGGCCGATCCAGATCAAGCTGGTGCCGCCCAACGCCCCCTTCCTCAACGGGGCCGATCTTCTGGTGACCGCCGACTGCGTGGCCGTGGCCTATCCGGGCCTGCATCAGGATCTTCTCAAGGGTCGGGCCGTGATGATGGGCTGCCCCAAATTCGACAACGCCCAGGAGTACATCGATAAATTCGCCCAGGTGTTCAAACAGTCCGGCATAAGGAGCGTCACCGTGGCCCTCATGGAGGTGCCCTGCTGCTCGGGTCTGTCTACGATCATCAAGCGGGCCATGGACCAGTCGGGCATGGATATCCCGGTCAGCGAGGTCGTGGTCGGTATCCGCGGACAGATTCTGTAAGCCAGGAACAAAAACAGGCCCCCGGCATCCCTGCCGGGGGCCTGTTTTCAGACATGGGGGGCCGTCAGGGGCGACGGCCGGTCCCATTCAACCGTTCTTGGGTGATATGTTTGAAATCTGAGTCACGTGTCCATATAATCAATGTCATTAACTTAAGACACTGATGGGCACGCTGCGCTTTGCCCATCAGGCGAAACAGCAACATCACTCGTTAAGCTAATGACATTGTCCATAAAACAGCATGGAGGAATCGATGATATTCATGATGAACTCGTAAAACGTCATCACATCCAATCCCCGCATTTTTTCCTCGGACAAAGCCCTTGACACCCGTAAAAAGCCCATGGTAGCTTATTTGGACATTGAACATTCCACCCTGATGGTGCGGACTTACTTCAACAACATACACGCGGATTGAACGGGAATACCGGGGTCTGAGGAGCGGATCATCAGATTCGGTTTCCCTGTTTTTTTCTTCATCATGGGCCCGGCAACCTGATCATGCCGGGATCTGGAGGGCCATGTCACCCACTCGCCCCATATTCAAGCACGCGATCGTGACGGTTCTGCTGTTTTTTCTTTTTGTTCCCGGTGTCTGCCGGGCCTTCGACGCCGGCCCTCTTTCCGTGCACGGTTTCGTCAGCCAGGGTTATCTCAGGACCACGGCCAATGATTATCTGGCCAGAACGGAAGGGGGAAGCACCGAGTTCAACGACGTGGCCATTAACGTGTCCCGGGAGCTGACAGACCGGCTCCGGGTCGGCTGCCAGTTCATCGCCCGGGATCTTGGGGACGCGGGCAACAACAAGGTGAACCTGGACTGGGGCTATGGCGATTATCGTTTCCGCGACGAGTTGGGTCTCCGGGTGGGCAAGGTCAAACGTCCCATGGGTCTTTTCAACGAGGGCCGCGACGTGGATCTGCTCAGAACGTGTATCCTTCTGCCCCAGAGTGTTTACCGGGAAGACATGCGCGACATCTCGAACGCCGCCAAGGGGGGGGCGCTCTACGGAACGATTCCGGCGGCGTCCCTGGGCAGTTTCGATTACCAGCACGTCTACGGGTCCAAGGATCTGGATTTGGATTCCGTGGCCCTCAGACGACAGTTTCTCAATCGGTTTCCCGGCGCCGATGTCGGCGATATCCAGACCAATATCCGCTACACCGACACCACCCATGTGTTCTGGAATGTCCCGATCAAAGGCCTGAGGCTGGGCGTTTCCTATGAACAGGCCCGCATCGAGGCGGAATCGCCCGCCGTTCCGGATATCCCCACCAGTGATCCCGACGTGGTGATCGAGGGACAGCCCGCCCGCCGGCTTCGCATCGACCTTGAAAACGTCTGGATGGGGTCGGTCGAGTACCGCCGGGGCAATCTGATGCTGACCGCCGAAGTCTTGGATACGGTTCAGAGATTTACGATGGATTCGGGTGCGGCGGGTTATGACAGCCGCAAGGGTCACAGCATAGGCTATTACGGTGGAATTGACTATCGTTTTACCCGCTGGCTCGAGGTGGCAGCTTACTACAGTGTCTATTATCCGAACAAAAAAGACCGGAGCGGAAGAGATCAAACCGCCTATGGACGCCCCGATTACATGGGCTGGCAGAAAGACGCCTGCCTGAGCTTCAGGTTCGATCCCCTCCCGGGCTGGATCTGCAAGCTGGAAGGCCACGTCATCGACGGGGCGGCGCAGGTGTTCGACTATCAGGATCCTTTCGCGGTGGAAGAGCACTGGGGACTCTTCGCCGCGAAGGTTACCTATATGTTTTAGGGGGGGCGATGAAAAAGACCATTCTGCTTTTACTGCTCCTTCTGGTATCGGTCGCCATGCCCGCCCGGGCCGGATCCGTCATGGTGATCGCCCACCGGGATATCCCTTTTTCCACATTGACCGGCGACGAGCTCCAGCGGATTTTCCTGGGCAAGAAGACCTTTTCGACCGGAGACCGGCGCATCGTGCCAGTGTGTCTGAAACACGGCGACATTCACGAGACCTTTCTGAGATCGTTCATCGACATGAACGTCTCCCAGTTCGATATTTTCTGGAGACAGGCCGTTTTTATCGGAACGGGGACCCCGCCGAAAGCCTTCGACCATGAGGACGATGTAATCCGCTTTGTCGAAAACACGCCCGGCGGCCTGGGCTATATCGGTTCTGAAATCGATCATGATACGGTCAAGGTCATCACGGTCAAGGATTGACGGCTTCGGGGCTTCAAATCAGGAAACAGACATCATGTGGCGTTCGATGAGCATCGCGAAAAAGATTCTTCTGCCTCTGGGGGTGGTGGTTGTCGTGTATTCCCTGACCATCGGCTACGGGGTTTTCATGAGTCGCCAGACCAACGTCCGGCTGAACGACCTGGCCGACACGGTGTATCCGGCCTCCCAGCTCAGCAGGAAAATTCTCCGCCTGTTCGAAGAAGAGATCAAGCTGTACCAGGACATGGTGGTGAACGGCGATATATATCTGTCGATTCATGCCCGGGAAAAGGGCGATGAAGTGATCAGGGAGCTGGATGAACTTGATAAAATCGTCCGTGATCCTTTGGTGAAAAAAGAAATCGCCGAAACACTGGAGGACCTCAGGGAATTCAGTATATGGGCACCGGACGTGTATGAGGAGATGCGTAAAACCGCATCGGATTACAGCCCTGAAACCATAGAAAAAGCCGCGCACCTGGCTGAAACGTGGAAGGGCATTGCCGGCGATCTGAGACGGTACAGTGAGTATTTCTCAAACACCATCCTCAGCGAACTGAAGACCACCGGCAGAAAGCTCCAGCGACAGGGGCTGGTGAACGTCCTGATTTTCGTGTTCGGCGTGGGCGCTTCCCTTCTGGTCGTCCTTCTGGTCGTCATGAGATTCATCAAGGTCCCCCTCCAGAAAACCATCGATGCCTTTTCCACGGGCGCCATGGGCGAATTTTCCACGCGGCTGGATGATTCCGCATCGGACGAATTCGGACGCCTTGCCCGATATTTCAATATCTTCATGGAAAAACTGGAGGTGTACAACCGTGATTTGCGGGCCGAAATCGACAGCCATCGAATCTCCATGGAGAGCCTCCGGAAAAGCGAGGAGATTCACACCAAACTGGTCAACACCATCCCCGAGGTCGTCATGCGGACCGACATGGACGGGCGCATCCTCTTCGTCAATGATTTCACCCTGGAACTGACGGGTTTTTCCCGTGAAGAGCTGATTGATACGAACATGCTGATGTTCATCTCCCCGGATGATCATCAGCGGGCCCGGGACAACATGCTGGTGATGCTCGATGGCCGCCAGGCCATGAACGAGTACATGGTTCTCAAAAAAGACGGGGCGATCCTTTATTTTGAGATCGGAGGCGATGTGCTTCGAAACGAAGACGGGGCCCCCTTCGGTCGGGTCTATGTCTGTCGGGACGTAACCCCACGAAAGCTGGCGGAGAAGGAGCGGGTCAGGCTCCAGGAACAGCTTGTCCAGAGCCAGAAAATGGAATCCATCGGGAAACTGGCCGGCGGCGTGGCCCATGATTTCAACAACATGCTCAGCGTGATCATCGGCAACGCGGAAATGGCCCTTGAGGATCTGGCTCCCACGGACCCCTTTTACACGGTCTTAAGCAGCATCCTGAATGCGGGGGAACGTTCCGCCAATCTGACCCGCCAGCTTCTGGCCTTTGCGCGCAAACAGACCATCGATCCTAAGATTCTCGACCTCAACGATATCGTGGGCAGCATGCTCAAAATGCTTCAGCGGCTGATCGGCGAAGGCATTCGGCTGGTCTGGTCGCCGGAGAAAGGCCTCTGGCCCGTCAACGCCGATCCGTCCCAGATCGACCAGATTCTGGCCAATCTCGTGGTGAACGCCAGAGACGCCGTTGACGACACGGGGCGGATCACCATCGAAACCGCCAACGTGGTCTACGACGAGGCCTATTGCAAGGATCGGGTCGAATGTCTGCCCGGTGATTATGTGCTTCTCGCGGTCAGCGATAACGGAACGGGGATAAACAGGGACATCCTGGTCAGGATTTTCGAACCCTTCTTCACGACAAAGCCAAGCGGAGAGGGAACCGGGCTGGGATTGTCCACCGTTTACGGCATCGTCAAGCAGAACGGCGGATTCGTCAATGTCTACAGCGAACCGGGCAAGGGGACGACGTTCAAGATCTACCTGCCCCGCTGTCTGTCCGGAGAATCTTTCCTGTCGCAGGAAGGTGAGGATCGCATCATAGGAGGCTCGGAAACCGTGCTGGTGGTCGAAGACGAGGCGGTCGTTCTGAATCTCACCCGGAACATGCTCGAGCGACTGGGCTACACCGTTCTCGCCGCCGCGCGGGTCGAAGAGGCCCTTACCCTAGCCGCTGACCATAAGGGAAACATCGACCTGCTTCTCACCGATGTGGTGATGCCGCAAATGAACGGGAAGGAACTGGCCCGGCGAATCGAAACCCTGCGGCCTGGCGTGAAAAGCCTGTACATGTCCGGCTATACCGCCAATGTCATCGCCCACCACGGCATCCTCGACAAAGGCGTTCGTTTCATCGCCAAACCCTTCAGCCTCCGTGACCTCGCCGCCCGCCTTAGGGAGGCTCTGGACGAAGGGGCCTGATTCAATCCGGGATACAATCCGAAACAACCTGATCTCGGATGCTGAGGGCTCGTGTCATCCGAGTCGGGGCCGTTTTCGTCTGAGTGGCGCATTCTGTTTGTCGCAGGACGGTTTTATGGCCACTGACATGGTGATCCGTGATTGTCGGTCAAGGAATGTGGGAGAGATACTCCTCTTTTTTTTGAACGTTTTTGAACGTTCAGGTTACAGACCTATTGAAAACGCGACTAAAGACGCCACGGCGTCACGCGGATTCATCGGTAATCAAGGAAATGCCGGCGGCAAATACGCCAATGGTTCTTGAATGGTAAAAACCTGAAAAAAGGAGATTCCTATGAAAATCAACGCAAACACCCACATTGTCATTCTGCTGACGGCCGCATGGTTTATGCTATGCTCCTCAACTGTCTATGCAAAGCAGGCCGTCGTCAACCCCGGAGCGGTCAAACCGAACGACGCCGTCCTTGTGCCGGTAAAATTTAAAACGGATCTTGTTGTTGAAAGCATTCATGCCATGGAGTGTCTTTGCAGTGAACCCCTGGAAAGGGTCAATGCCATGCTCTATAACGACCTTTGGGTCACCATCGGCAACTGGCCGTGTTCCGGCTCGAAGGCCAATGCAACCGGACTGCTGCAGGTGAATTATTTCGATGAGTCCTCCAACAGATCCGTCACCGTGCCGGTTCCCTTTTCTATTAACGGCAACAGCAGAAAGGCCATTAAAATTCAAAGCGGCCCTGTGCTGATCAAGGCATCCAGCGGCGTTACGGCAAGAATAACCCGCATTGACGGCAATGTCGAAGACTGTAATCCCGGAAACAACAGCAAAACCGTCAGGGCCTGTCTGTTGCCGCCGATCTACTAGAACCCATTTCGAAGCAGGGGTGTGATGGTTGCCTCCGTCGGCCGGCATTTTGAAAACGCGCCTGGGACCCGGCGGAGGCAAATTTTTTAGATGTCGTCATGATTTTTTGACAAATTCCGATTTTAACTTCATGGCGCCGATACCCGGTATTTTGCAGTCGATATTATGGTCGCCGTCGACGAGGCGAATGTCCCTGACTTTGGTTCCCACCTTGACGACGGATGACGAACCTTTGATTTTCAGGTCTTTGATCACCGTTACCGCATCCCCGTCCGCAAGCACATTTCCATAAGCATCACGCACCACGGCGTTCTGATCGGAGCCGGCCTTTTCCGCATCAGGCGACCATTCAAGGCCGCATTCCGGGCAGACATACAAAAGCCCGTCTTCGTAGGCGTATTCCGAACTGCATTGTGGGCATGGAGGTAATTGGCTCATGGGGCATCCTTTTCATGTGAGTGTTTATCCGGCCGTCCGTTTTTTTCGATGCGATCGAAGCGGAACATGTCAATGGCGACACCATAACCCACAATCCCGACGTATGCCATCACGAAAATGATTTTCCGTTCCGATCAGATAAAATGAGAAATCCTTTAAGATTTTTTACTCCAACGGATAAAATCCGGGGGATTCAACGGCCACCTCCTATGCCTCCGGGGAAATGGGGGAGATCTCGAACGTGATCGTGGGTGTCAATACCATCGTGTCGGGGCTCGCCGCAGCCGTCGAGGAGCAGTCCGCCGCCACCCGGGAAATCGTCCTCAATGTGTCGGAAGTGGCCAAAGGCATTGAAGACACCTCCCACAAATCCTCGGACGCCGGTGACATCTCCTCCGGCATCACAGGCCTGATGACGGAAATGACCCGGGTGGCCGGAGACATGGCCGAACGCAGCGACGACGTCGCCCAAAGCTCCGTCGGCTTTTCCGACGTGGCCGCCGCGCGGCATGCCTTCCCTGATCAGAATCGTTCTCGGTTCTGAGGAACGTGGTCAGGGCGTTCAAGATATGATGCTCTCGTAAGGACCTGAAGGGGAGATCGAAATCAATGCCGTTAAATGAAGACACGTTCCAGGAGTCCATAGATGGGCGCGAAGACAGAAACATCCAGTAACGGAAGATATAAAGGCTTGATCCGTTTATCGTTTCGAATGTTGGGCGTCCTGAAACACAAGACGCATTTTTTCGGCCAGGTCTTTTTTCATAAAGGGCTTCCGGAGGAAGTGGGTTTCATCGATCAGGGAGCCCTGCCGGGCGATAAGGTTTGCTGTATAACCGGACATGAAGATCCGTTTGAGGCCCGGATTATCCGCCGTCAGACGGTCAGCGAGTTCGGGGCCGTTTATTTCAGGCATGATCACGTCGGTCATCAGAACGTGGATCTCTTTTCCGTGTTCCCGGGCCAGACGGATGGCCTCGGACGGTGAGGCGGCCGAAAGGACCTTGTAGCCCATGCTTTCCAGCATGGTTTTAACCATGGACAGCATGGACGGCTCGTCTTCCACCAGAAGGACCGTTCCCTGGCCTGATTCCGCTGTTGTTTCCTCACAGGCTGGAACGAACGGGGGTTCGGGCTCCTCCTCCCGCGGGAGATGGATGCGAAAGGCCGTCCCCTGGTCCGGCCCGCTGTCAACGACAATGAATCCCTTATTCTGTTTGACGATCCCGTAGACGGTGGCCAGACCCAGGCCGGTTCCCTGTCCCTGGGGCTTGGTGGTGAAGAACGGCTCAAAGATATGATCGAGCGTCTCCCGGTCGATGCCGCTCCCGTTGTCGGACACCGACAGGCACACAAAGTCGCCGGGGTTGTGATCCGGATGATGGGTGCAGTATCCTTCGTCATACGAACAGTTCGTCGTTTCAATACGGATTTGGCCGGAACCGTGGACGGCATCCCGGGCGTTGATGCAGAGGTTGGCAAGGATCTGGTCCACCTGGGACGGATCCATCCGGACAGGCCAGAGCCCGACCTCGGAGCGGAAGGAAAGTACCACTCCCTCGCCGATGAGCCGCCGTATCATGAAAAGGGTTCCGGTGACCGCATCATCGAGTTTCAGAACCTTCGGGGAAATGGTCTGTTTCCGGGCAAAGGCAAGCAGCTGGCGTGTCAGGTCCGCCGATCGCTGGGCCGCTTTTCGGATTTCACAAAGATCGGATTCGAGCACGTGCCCCGGGTCCACCTGATCCATGGCAAGTTCCGTATGCCCGAGGATCACCCCCAGCATATTGTTGAAATCGTGGGCCACCCCGCCGGCGAGCCGTCCCACCGATTCCATTTTCTGGGCCTGAACCAACTGTTCTTTCAACGACGCTTGTTCTTTTTCCGATTTTTTCTGGTCGGTAATATCCCGAATGAAGGCAAAAACCTGATCATCGCTTCCGGGGAGCGTCTGGGCAGTCACGTCAAGGATAGCGAAACCCCCGTTTTTTCGGATGTGACGGGTTTCGAATCGATCCATGCTGCCGGAAAGAATTTTTTTCATCCTGGTCCGGATGTCTTCGTCTGACTGGTTCACATCGATCTGTTCCAGTGTCATCTGCATCAGTTCATTCCGGCTGAATCCGGTGATTCTGCAGTATGCGTCGTTGACGTCGAGGATCTGTCCTTCCGCGTCTGAAATGACAAATCCGTCAAGCGCCACCTGAAGAATCAACCGGGATCGGGTTTCACTTTCAATGAGGGCCGCAGTTCGTTGCTCGACAAGGCGTTCCAGGTTTCGAAACAGAAAGGAATTTTTGAGAATCAGGGAAAGAAGGCCGGACAGATCGGTCAAGGTGCCGAGAATGCCCTCGATGCCCCGTTCATCCATGATGTCGAGCAGAAGGAGCACCCCGAAACTCTCTGCGCCGACCCTGAGCGGAATGACAAACGATGACCCCATGCCGCACGCACGGAGGATTTGGCCGATGTCTCCCTGACCCGGTCGTATGAGGGCCGGAGACCTCATCGCATCCGAAAGATCCCTGAGTGAGGCGAGGTCCGGTCGGTCAAACATGTCTTTCCGTCGCTCGGGGCAGGCACCGATCAGCCGTCGTTCACCATCCGGTGTGTTTTCGAAGAGGGCCACCAGCCGCGCCCCGATAATTTCTCGGATCTGGGTCGTGATCATCGACGCGCATTTGCCGATATCTTCGGAATGGGACAGGATATTGAGCAACAGATCCTGTTGGAGTGCCGAAATCAGGGGATCATGATTCATGGTTCGGTCCCTTGTCAAGCCACATCAAAGCCGTTTCAACCGCGCGGGCCAGATGGTCTAACGGCGCAGGGATCGTTTCAACGGGCATATTGAAGAATGAGGCGATGTCATCGAGGGTTTTTGTGGGGACAGGCACAAGGCCCGTATCCAGATACGCCAGCCGTTTCCGGGTTTCTCCCATGAACTCCCGGGCCAGCTCACGGTCAGAGAAGCCCAGCTCTTTATGAAAGACCTCCTGCCATCGCTCGGTCCATTCCGGCAGGAAAAGAAAGGTTTTTTCTCGTCGACAGGCCGCGTACCGTTCCGGGCCAAGCAAAAGTTCGGCACAGTTCACGCCCGGCAGTCTCACACGGCCGGGAACCTGTTCCATCTCATGCATGTGGGCGTGGCAGTCTCCATAGACAATCAGGCATGGCCGGTTTTTTTGCTCGGATAAAACCCTCTGCATGTCACGATGAAGGCTAAGGGGGCGCATGTGCAGCATGGAGTCGAGAAACACCAGACCGTCTGCTTCGGGCATGGTCCCAAGAACGGACAGAATTTCCCGTTTGAGGACGGAGCAGCATAAAATCAACGGCACCTGTTTCATGATGTGTCCTTTGATGACCGGATGGTTTCGGCAATGGCCGTCAGGGTTTCCGGGGGCGTGTCCATGGGAACGTCCGCCGCCGACGTGGCAAACACAAAACAGGGATCGTCTTTTCGGTCGGTCAGAATATCTGTCACGCGCTCACGAACCGTCTTCATGGGCATCCGATTGAGGGCGGGGCCGTTGAGATTCCCGAGAAGGAGGCGGTGTGGGCCCAGAATGGATCGGGCTTTGTCCAGAGAATCCCGGTGATCCACGGCAAAGGCGCCCACCTGGGGCAGATCGAGGTAGCTTTGCAGCATGGGAACGATGGGATTCCCGCCATGATGAAACACAATGGGCCCCCTGACCTCCGTCATACATTGCCTGAGGGCCGGAAGGATGATGTCCTCGATCATTTTCGGATAAAGCAGGGACGGATGGGTGAACATCACCGGGATGGCGATAAAGTCCGCCCCATGGTCAATCAGGGTGTTGGCCAGGCTGACAAAATGCCGGCCCGTTTTCTCCAGAATATTTTGTGCCAGAGGCTCGTCAAACAAAAGGGTTTCGATCCACATGTCAATGCCCATCAGAAGGGCGGGAAGATCCACAGGGGCGGCGATGACGGCGCAAACGGGTTTTGTTTCCCTGAATGTTTTCGAAAGGAGACGAACGCTTTCCCGGAGGTAAACAAGGCCCGGACGTTGCTCTGTGCGGGGAAGACGCAGATCCCCGAACGCTTCCGGATTCCGAAAGGCGGGTTTCTTCACATTGGGCGGATTGTTCGGCAAAAAGGTCAGCTCGCTCCCGAAGGCTTCCGCCTCAAGGGGCAGGGCGAAGGGGGCGAAAAGGATATCCGGCCCAACCAGCCGGTCAACGGCCGCCTGGCCGTCGACGTAACGATCGGGATCACGGTAATAGGCGGTTGTGGGGCATCCGGTAAGACCGGCTCCGTAAAGGCTCAGGGTCATGGTGAACGGCGGCCGATCCGTGTTGCGGCCCTGCAACGCAGCGACGACGCGTTCACGGGAGGTCAAGGTCATCGCTATCCCTCCACAGACGGGTTATCAGGTCGGGGGCCCCCACCGCACTGGCCGTTGTCCCGTCGCCACCCACTTCGTCCGCCAACTCGGGCCTGATTTTGAAAACAGCCCCGCCCACAGCGAGTTTGAGGTGATCCCTAAGGCCCCGCCGATCGATTTCCTCGCGGATTTTCAGGATATTTTGGGCCGTGGTAAACATCATGGCCGAAACACCGATCACCCTGGCCCCGTTTTTAAGGGCCTCATCCACGAACAGGTCCGCCGTCACGTCGTTGCCCAGATCGATGACGTTCCATCCTGCGGTTCTCAGAAAAATCCCCACAAGCCGGCGGCCCAGGGAATGGTAATCATCCTCGACGTTGCCGATCACCACCGGCCCCCGGGTCAAAGGCGATGCGGCTTTGAGCGCATGGACTTTCATCAGTGTGTCTTCGGCGATTTTACCGGCAAGGTAGCCGATGGCGAGGCTGATGCGTTCAGCAACCCATCCTTCGCCGATTTCCGTTAGAACAGGTTCAAGCACATCGGAAAGCGTGCTTTGTGAACCATGCCGGGCCATCCAGTCATCGAGCAGGGCGTTTGCGTCGGCCCTGTTTCCTGAAAGAATAAAATCAAGAAGATGTTCTCGTGCAACACGGTGTTCCATGGTACCTCCGGGACGGATTGATAAGCCGGGGTTTCGTCGCGAAAAATCGTATGACCTGAAAATGCGTTTTTACCTTGGTTGAGATAGCTGTGTCATCCCGACCAAACGGGCGTTTTATAAATGATTTAAACGTACTCTGGCCGACCCGGCGTGTCAAGCCTTTGCTCGCGACCCAGGCGAAACAGCGCGAAAAGGGGGGGGCAGGGGCATTGTCAGGCCGTGAGGGGAGGGGGCTGGTTATCGCCCGCCTTCCCCGTTTCGGCCGGAGTCTTTGAACGGCTTTTGTTCTCGTGCATATCCGTTAGTAATCGTACCAGCCTTTTCCGACCTTCCTGCCGATCCGTCCGGCGTCCAGGTGCTCGCGGAAGATACCGGGGGCTTTGAACCGGTCGCCGTAGGCCTCGCTTAGAATGTCAAACACCTTTGAAAGAAGGTCGAGGCTGATGTTGTCGCTGAGGCGGAAGGGCCCGACCGGATGGCCGAGGCCGAGCATGCAGGCGGTGTCGATATCCTCGATGGTCGCAACGCCTTCATCCAAAAGCCTGTAGGCTTCATTCATCATGACGAGCAGGATTCGGTTGACCACAAACCCCTCCACGTTTCTGACCTTGACCGGTTTCTTGCCGATCGCCTCGCAAAAGGCCATGGCCATGTCCACGGCATAAGGAGCGGTCAAGAGGCCGGGGATCACTTCGACGAGCTTCATGACCGATGCGGGCGAGAAAAAATGCAGGCCGATGAACCGTTCGGGCCGTGCGGCAGAGGCAAGCCGGGTGATCGAAATGGACGAGGTGTTTGATGCGAAAAGGCAGTCCGGCTTGCAGACAACATCGAGCTCTTTGAAGAGATTCTGCTTGATATCGATCACTTCAAGGATGGCTTCGATGACGATATCAACGTCTTCAAACCCGTCGTTCGAGGACTGCGGGGTGACGCGCCCTAAAATCGCCTCTTTTTCCGATGCGTCGAGTTTCCCCTTGTCGACCGATTTGGAAAGGATTTTATCGATCGTCGTTTTGCCCTTGTCGGCAAGCTCCCGGCTGATCTCTTTCATCAGCACATCCATTCCCGCCCGTGCACAGCAGAGCGCAATCTCCGCCCCCATCATCCCGGCGCCCACAACGCCGACTTTTTTAATCGCAGTCATCATCTTTCCCCTTGTTTTGGACGTGTTAGCCGGAACTCCCGGCAGAAAGTCATTTTTGTTAACGTTTACGTAAAGATTAAACGGCTGTCAATACAATATTGGTTAAAATATGGTTCCTGCAATGCCTGCCCCAAACAAAAACGGTATCCAAAAACTCGATACCGTTACCGAAGATGATACCACCCGTTCGCATGTGCTTGATGAAGGGCATGATGATCACGAAGAAAAAACCTCGGGGTCCATGAAGGGGCGAATTCCATCGTTGTACCTCAAAATGAAACCTGATAAATGATAAAAAAAGATGTGAGTATGATTGAATGACATCTTGATGAATTGCTATTTCGGATCGGTAATCAAATAACCGATCACTCCTCCATGCCGAGACGGAATAAAAATGAAAATGACAAAACGAAACGCTCTTATTATCCTGGCTATTGTTATTGTTTCAGGCGCACTGTTTTTGAAACATAAACCCGAAACGAGCCAGTCGGAGGGGTCTGTACAAAGGTATCAATTCCCGGCCGGAGAGTCTAATCAGGCGCCGTCGCCCGCCTTGACATTGCCCATGCAGGGAATATCACCTGATATCGCAAAGAATATCCGTGCCCTCGTTATAAAAACAAACAAAAAACCATCGCCCATCGTAAGTGAGAATTTTATCGAATCCCAGAAAAAACATCGGGAAGATGCGACCCTGTTTCTATGGGCAAGGCGATCGATCGAAGAAAACGGGAATGACCGATCCGATAAATTTGTCTCGGCACTCTGCGATTATGAAGAGCGCGTGGATAAAGAATTTTTTAATTTTTCAATCCGTATCTCAGAAAAAAACACAAGTGAAATTGCCCGATTGAAGAAGGTCTTCGCAGCTCTTTTTTTAAATATTGCAAAGAATTATGAGATGCTCTGCAAGTATTCCATGGCGGATGTATATTACAAGAGGGCTCTTGAGTTGAGTCGTGAAACCAAAGAGCAAAAAAAAGAATCAGCCATTTTGACTGACCTTGGTGTTTTGTATGCACGAAAAGGAATGTATCAGGACTCGCTCGATTTTCTCAAAGAAAGCCTGGCCATTGATACGAAAATGGACAACCATGAGGGGATGATATGTAATAATATCAATCTTTCAAATGTTTATGCATCAATGGGACAAGACACTCTGGCCACGGTGTATCTCGTCGCCGCAAGATCCGATCTTGAAGATGTAACCATAGAAAATAATGATCGATATAAAACGATCATCACAAACAACCAGGCCTTGTCCAATTATCGTAACGGGGACTTGAACGCGGCGTTGTCCGATATCGGCTCATTGACCCGGAATATCAGTAAAAAAAAATCCCACCCGGACACTGTGGTGTTGTTTAACAAGTCGGAAATCTTGTCAAAATTGGGCCAATACGATGAAGCAAACCGTATTTGCAGGGATTTGATTCATTTTATTAAATATGAAAACAAAGTGAAATATCGTTGTTCGATATTCTATCAGCGTATTGCGGAAACAACGGACAAACATCAGCTTGACGCTCTTCCGGATGATTTTTTCATGTATGATTGTGAATTGTATTGGAGAATTCAACGCGGTCTTGCATCAGGGCTGCTTTATAACAACACCATGTCGCTTAGTATCGTTGACCATAATCGGGCGGTTTTGACGGCCATTGAACATATACGTTCTTCTCTGGATACGATGAAAGAACGATCGGAATTCATGAGGGATAAAAAATGGGTGTATGATGAGATGATTTCTGCCTACGCATCGCTGCATCAAAAATATCCGGATAAGGGTTTTGATCGCCTATCCTGGGATGTTTTCGAAAGGAAACAGGGCCGGGAATTTTTGGACAGGATAGGGCTAAGTGGCGCACGTAATTTTTCGCGAAAGCCCCAGAAACTCATTGAATATGAAAACAAATACAAACATTTGGTTGAGGACAGAATAGGCGGTATCGGAGATGAGAACTATCACCCGGGCATTCTTGTGGCTGGTTTTCTCAATACCGCAAGTTTTGAGAGGCTTCGTCATAAAACGCATATGATAAATAATTTCCCCGAATACGCGAGCCTTATCAACCCTCAGGCTGTTTCATATGATGAATTGCGATCGGGGTTGCTTAAGCCGGATGAAGGGGTTTTGGTGTTTCAGACCACACCCTCAGGCATCTTGTCATGGGTGATAACCAAAGAGGATGTTTCTCTTCATACCGTCGCCATGGCCGAAGAAGATCTGACAGAAAGGGTTAAACGATTCCGACGGTATTCATCACAGCAGGCCATTGATGCGCTTCAATCGGGTGTCGATGCTGACGGTTTTTCCGACATCATCAACAAGAGTTTTGCCGAGTTTGCTCCCGTTAGTTCGGACTTGTATCAGGTTCTTTTCCAGGAATCGGTTTTGCAGAAACTATCTGATAAAAAGATACTTTTCATCGTTCCCACGGGATGCTTGTATGATCTTGCATTTGAGGCTTTGATCTTAGGGGTTTCAGCCAATGGCGTTCCACACTATCTGATTGAAGACTATGCGGTTTCCTATCTGTCTTCCGCGTCGATGTTGAAATTGATTTACGACACAAAACGGAAACGCGAATTTGAAAACAGGCCAAGGCAGAACGAACTTCTTGCATTTGCAAATCCTGTTTTTGATTCGGACGGATCCCGAGACGCATCAACACGGACCATGCAGAAAAATGAATACTTGACATTGATGGGTGGCGATTTTGCCGATCTTCCGGAGACAGAAGACGAAGTGCGGACGATATCGGCATGTTTGAAGAATGCGATTTCGAATGGCGTTCATGATGTTTATGTGCGTGAGAATGCCAACCGGGACCGGATACTCGGCATGAATGACGCTGATTCGTTGAGTTTATATAAATATATCGTTTTTGCCACACATGCCGTCATTCCGGGGGAAACCAATGGCGTGCTGCAACCCGCCATCGTTCTTTCCGATTCCGATCAAGGATCGTTTCTAACGATGAACGATATTCTCGGGCTTAAAATAAATGCAGATATGGTGGTTCTCTCCGCCTGCAACACCGGGCGCGGGGAAATGATCAAAGGGGAAGGGACGTTTGGTCTTGCTCGAGCTTTCATGTACTCCGGGGCTTCAACCGCAGCTGTGAATCTCTGGGCGGTGGAATCCATGTCCGCAAAGCAGATAAGCACCGGTATGTTTGAATCTATTTCTAACTTTCAGTCTCCGGTCCGGGCACTGCAGTCAAGCAAACTGGATTATTTATCCCAGGCTGTCGCCGAAAAACAATTTCAGCACCTTCACCCTTTTTTCTGGGCTCCGATGATTCTTTACGGCAATCTGAATCAGGACCACCTTCTCAATGCGACCGTCAGTATGGATACCTACAAAAAACCGGCCAAAGAAATATCCACTCAGTTGAATCGCATTATTTGGGATGGCAAACAATTTTTAGTCGTAGGGAATTGGGATACCATGCTGACCAGCCCGGATGGAATCAACTGGTTTCGTGAGACTCCCGGCATGGGTAGCAATCATATTCTTCATGATTTGTTGTACGCAGATGGCACCTATATTTTAACCGAGGCCAGTAATATGGGTGGGGGGGATAGCATTTATGTCAGTAATAATCTTTTTCAGTGGTCTTTTTTGATGAAAACCGACGGCTATACGGTACCGGCCTGGGGCAACGGGTTGTATCTGATGCAAGGCCGTTTCGGAAATGGACGGGTATCAAAAGATCTTAATAGCTGGTCTGAAATCTCAATTTCGACTCGCAAGGGAGACAAAAATATCGGTGATATTGAATACGGTGGTCCATCCGGTCATGAACTGTTTGTCTGTGTGGGTGCGGAGATACACACCAGCTCGGATGGATTGAACTGGAATACGGCATTTTCGCCTCAGGAAAAAGAACGATTTTATCAGGTGATATGGAACGGCGACCAATTTCTGGTCGTTGGGGAAAACCATTTTTTAATAAGTCCAGACGGCGTTGTCTGGACGCCATCGAAAAATGATATTGGGAACTTACCGGTCGCGTGGACCGGAGAGTCGTATGTGATGGTTTTATGGAAACAATCAGCGAAAAGCCATGACGGTATTCATTGGGATATGTTTGATCTCAAAGAAAAAAATACCCAGGGAAACGTCAATAGTATCGCATGGTCAGGAAATACCTGTGTCGCTGTCGGGAATCATGGGCTGATGATTTACAGCCATGACGGAATCACATGGAATAGGGTTCGGCTTGATCGTTGATGAAGGAATCATTCTAACCGGTTTTGAGAAGTTGCGGTCCGAATGATGCGGATTATTTGATCGTTTCGATAAAGGTAAGGGGGCCGCTGATCGCGAAGGCAACACACTGTTCCATGCCGTTTTATCCCATCGCATGTATTATTTTTCTTTGATCATCTGACGTAAATCATCGATACTCATCGTATCAAAGGTGATCATTGCGATTCGGCAAACACACACATATATATATCAGGGAGGCGGGCCATGAAAAAAACGACGATCGGTCTTGGCGTGATTTTTTTGGGGATCGCGCTGATTATCCTGATGGGTGGCCCGGGCCATGATATCACCAATCCGAACGTGACCGGCGACACCATTGTCTGCTTCGGGGACAGCCTGACCTTTGGGACCGGGGCGGAAAACGGTATGAGTTATCCCGACCAGTTGTCCCGCATGATTGGCCGGCCGGTGATCAATGCGGGGGTGCCCGGTGATACGACCCGAACCGCGCTCGACCGTCTTTCCGAAGACGTGCTCAGCAAAAACCCGGACATCGTCCTGATCACCCTGGGGGGCAACGATCTTAAAAACGGCATCTCCAAAGAAGAGGCCTTTGCCAACCTTGAGACCATTGTACGGACCATTCAGGGCCAGGGCGCCCTGGTCATCCTGGCCGGAATCGATATCCCCTTTTTTGGAAAAGGGTTCGGTGACGCATACAAGCAATTGGCCAAAGACACCGGCTCTCTTCTCATCCCTGATATTTTCAAAGGCATCATGGGCAAAACCGGATTGATGAGCGACCGGATCCATCCCAACGCAAAAGGATACACGATCATGGCCGAGCATTTTCACAAAAAAATTGGGCCGTATATCAGGTGATATGTAGTGATTTCGGGGTTTGATTCGTTTGGGCGAGTGTTTTTCCCGATACCGTTACCGAACCGTTTCGCCGCCCGTTTTCTCGACGCGTGGCGCAAGGGGCTTGTTGTGTTCAATAGTGTAGCTATTGACTCAGTTTGGAGCTTGCAATTCGATTAAGACTCACACCAGATTCAGCCGCTTGTATAGCCAATTTCCTATGAACATCAGGGGGTACACGGACCATAAACTTGCCACTGAAATTTTTGGTTGCTATCGGTTCAGGGATAGCCTCTGAATTATTGGCCATATCTAAGAGCACCTCAGCTACAAGTTTGCGAATTCCTTTTAAAGATTTCTCCGGACTGTCAGCCAACCAACTTAAACCTGGGAACTCTGCACACAAGCCGACATATTCCCCATCATCTTCGGACCATGTAACACGGTATGTATATTTATCAATTTTTTGTGCCATGGCTCACCCCCATTTTTTCAATAGCCAAAAGC